>JACPFE010000082.1 GCA_016183145.1 Deltaproteobacteria bacterium
CGCGGCGAAAAAACTCAGGGAGATAAAAATCTTTCCCATCGACCAGGGCTTCGGCAGACCGCGGCCGCAACGAGGAAGACCCGTGCTCGCGGAAGGAGAAGTGGCGAATCGCGTCATCGAGCGCGTCACCCGCCTCTCGCGCCGCTACGGGACGAAGATTTCAAACCGAGATGGGGTAGGCGTGATCGAATTGTAACGTGTAGCGCACCCTTGAAGATCCGATGGGGGTGCTCCTGGCTTCACGCATCATGACCATGAAAATGCCGCATTGACTGCGGGAATTTCATGGTACATACTTCAAGCGTGATCAACCGCAAGACCGACATGGAACTGGTGCAAGCCGCCTTGAAGCGCAGCCGAGTGGTCGCGCTGCTTGGCCCACGCCAGTGCGGCAAGACGACGCTGGCCCGCCAGTTCGTGCCGGCGGACTCGCTCAACTACTTCGATCTCGAAGACCCGCCCAGCCTCGCCCGTCTCACCGCGCCGAACACGGCCTTGCGCCCGCTCAAGGGACTGGTGGTGATTGACGAAATCCAGCGCCGCCCCGATCTCTTTCCGTTGCTGCGCGTGCTGGCCGACCGCAAGCCGCTCCCGGCGCGATTCCTGATCCTCGGCAGCGCGTCATTGGATTTGTTGAAGCAGTCTTCCGAAACTCTCGCCGGACGGCTGGAAACCGTTCTGCTGGAAGGCTTCCGCCTGGCCGACCTGGGCGTAGTGGCGCAAACCCGGCACTGGTTGCGCGGTGGATTTCCCTTGTCCTTCACGGCGCGCACCGAAGCCGACTCGGCCGGGTGGCGGCGCCAGTTCATCCAGACGTTTCTGGAGCGCGACCTGCCGCAGCTTGGCGTGACCATTCCCGCCGTGGCGCTGCGCCGCTTTTGGAACATGATCGCCCACTATCACGGCCAGATTTGGAACGCCGCTGAACTGGCCCGCGCCCTCGCCGTCAACGAATCCACCGTGCGCCGTTACCTCGACCTGATGACGGGCGTGTTCATGACCCGGCAGTTGCCCCCGTGGTTTGAAAATCTCGGCAAGCGCCAGGTCAAGGCCCCGAAAATCTATGTGCGTGATAGCGGCCTTCTCCATGCGCTGCTCGGCATCGGCGGCGCGCGCGACCTGGAACATCATCCGAAAGTGGGCGCTTCGTGGGAAGGCTACGCCGTCGAGGAAGTCCTAAAGGCGCTGCGACCCGACGAAGCCTACTACTGGGCCACGCACAGCGGAGCGGAGATCGACCTCGTGATCTTCAAAAACGCCCGCCGCATCGGGATCGAGTGCAAGCGCATGGACGCCCCCGTGCTCACGCCTTCCATGCGCATCGCCCTGGCCGACCTGAAACTGGATGAACTTTACGTCGTGTATCCAGGCGAGAAACGCTACCCACTTACCAGGAAAGTCGAGGTCGTGCCGCTGTCGCAAATGGTAAATGCGAAGTGAGCTTCAGCCTGGGAACTGGAATTGCGCTGCCGGCTTCTTCGCGTTCGGGCAATCGCAAAGAACCAACTTTTCGTATACTTGGAATTCTTCGCGGATGGGTTCAGGCTGACGGCACCGGGGTCGTCCTTCAGGCACGTGAGGAGGACAAACAGCGGATTGTGCCATCGCCCTTCGAAGTCATTGCGGAATGCGCGGGGGTCGATACCGATCTCATTCGACTCATCAATCCCGAACTTATCCGCAATATGACCCCTCCCAATCGGTCGGGCTATGCGATCAATCTTCCCCGGGGCACCAAACGGAGTTTCGAATCGCGTTATGCCCGGCTGGATGCCTCGGATCGGCTCCGCAATGTCCGCTATGTGGTGGAGCGGGGGGATAACTTAAAATCCATTGCCCGCGATCGTGGGGCAAGAAAGTAGATAACGATCAGCGTTGCTATGTTACTAGACCTGACCCCCGATCCGATCAGGTTTCGGCAGGCCAAGGCCGCAACGAGGAAGACCCTTGCTCGCCGAAGGCGAGTTGGCGAATCGCGTCATCGAGCGCGTCACCCGCCTCTCGCGGCGCTACGGGACAAAGATTTCGAACCGCGGTGGAGTGGTAGTTGTTGAGCTGTAACCTCGACCTCTTGGGTCGCGCAAAAGAGCATTGACGGGAAGGATAAGCGGTTCGACACTGTTGATAGGGAGGTGGAAGCGTTAATATGAAAGTGATGAAAGGCCCCGCCGAAAGCGATGTTTTTCTTTGCTCAGCTCCTCTCGTTCTGCGCGCCGGGTTCCGAGCCCGGCACGTATTCGAAATTTGACAGCCCTGCTCACGTCTTCTATTATGGATCCAGTTAGATTTTCTAACGCTCAAGCCGGATGGCTTTAAATGGCACGCGTCAAAGTCAAAGAGAAGTTTCAAGTTACCCTGCCCGCTCGAATGCGCCAAAAAGCGGGGGTTGCCGTCGGTGATATGCTGGAGGCAAAGCTCCAAGGAAAAAAAATCACCTTCATTCCTACGAGCGCGGTCGATCGGGATATCGCTATCTCACTCCGGGAGTTTCGCCAAGGCAAGGCTCATGGGCCCTTTAAGTCTGCCAAGGATTTTGTTCGTTCACTCCACAGAGAGGTTCGCAAGCTCCACAAAAAGTCCTGATGCGGCTTGCCCGAACACCACAATTCATCCGCGCCTACGCTGAGGCTCCGCCGCATATTCAAAAAGCCTTCGACCAGAAGATTCAATTCCTTCTTCAAAATCTGCGCCATCCTTCCCTTCGGGCCAAAAAGTACGATGCGGCCCGAGGCATCTGGCAAGCCAGAGTGAACGGAGGATGGCGTTTTTATTTCACCATTGAGGGCGACACCTACCTCATCCACTCCATCCGATCACACACCAAATGAGGCGCCTCCTTCTGCCTTCCGGCTAGCGAAACTACGACTCCTCCAAAACCTCTTTCACTCGCTTTATCACGTCAGGCGGTTGGGTAACGGTCGCTTCGATCTTCTTTTGAAGCTGCTCGCCGCTGAGATAAGTCGCCCCATCCCAGTCGAGCAGCTTCTTTGCCTCGGCGGCGAATTCAGGGTCCTTGAGCATTCTCTCGAAGCTCTCGCGCAAGATTTGCAATCTCTCCTTCGGCAAGCCCGGCGGCGCGGCGTAGGGCCGGTCGAATTCAGTGTAGGCGAGCATCACGTTCATCAAATCGACGAACGGCGCGCCCTCGGGTGGGGCCAACTCAATGACAGTGGGAACCGGCGGCAGCAAGCGGCTTTTCTCCGGCCCCTGCTGGAGCACGAAAGTGATCCAGTTTTCCTTCACCCAGCGGTTCCAAGGCGGACGGATCACGGTGACGTCGGATGTCGCGCGGCAGTCCGCCTCGCCCCGTTCCATGCCGAGGTCGATCTCACGGCCGGAGCCGAAACCGAGAACGTTTTTTATTCTCATGTCGAAAATCTTGCTGACCAAATTGGCGAACACGTAGCTGATGCTGCCCGTGCCCGACTGGCCGAAGCGCGGCGGGATTTTCGCCGTCCGCATCGCTGCAATGCTTTTATAAGGCGTGTCCGAACGGCAAGCGACCATCATCGGCGACTTGTTGAAACTGCCGATCCAAGCGAATTTGCGAAAATCAAATCTGACTTCCGGCTTGTCGACCATCTGATCCAAATAGTTCGAGCGCGTGACCGCGAGAATTGTCAGCCCGTCCGGCTTGGCCAGGTTGTAAATTTGGTTGGCCGCCACCAAGCCGCCGGCGCCCGGCATGTTTTGCACCAAAGTGTTCGGATTTCCCGGCACATGCTTGCCGAGGAAACGGCCGACCAGCCGCGCGCTGATGTCCGTCGACGCCCCCGGCCCGCTGGCGACGACGATTTGAACGGTCTTGCCCTCGTAGAAGGGCTTGGACCCTTGGGCCTGCGCCAAAGACGTTGCGCCGATCAAAGCGATGAGAATGACCCAGCCAATGGCAACGTCTCCGTTGCCTCCGCCCTTGTGAGTTTCTCGACCAATCATATAGACCTCTCTCTGTCGTGCCGACCTTCTGTGCCGGTTGGATTTCCGATTTTTAAACCCGCCTGGCGCGAATTGCAAACCGACCCGCACAATCACTTGATCCCAGAGCCTATGCGAGGTTGAACTTTTCCCCGGATCGGATTAATTGAGTAGATCAAACGGGTTGCCGCAAATGAGAATTAACCAGCAACTCAGTTGGGAGGGGAATTCATGAAGACAGAGAACACTGATGTGGTCGTCGTCGGTTTCGGCAACGCCGCTCAGGCCGCCGCGGTTGCGGCACACCAGGCCGGCGCGAAAGTGCTGGTGCTGGAAAAGGCGCCAGAGAAGAAAAAGGGCGGCAACACTTGGTTTAGCCACGGCGCGCAGTTTCGCCATGTCCACAATGGCATTGAAGACGAGAAACCGCTGCTGCCGCATGTATCGGAGAGCGAATGGGCGAAGATCGATCTGCCGCCTTATACCAAGGACGATTTTTACTCCGACATCATGCGGGTCACGCGCGGCCGCTCGGTGCCGGAGCTGGCCGAGTTGCTCGTCAACGAGTCCTATCCGACCGTCAGGTGGATGCGCGAGATGGGTATCGAGTGGGAAATTCTCTACAGCGCGGCAAAGCCTGAAGGGGGGCGCTTGCGCTGGCACCACGGCAGCAGCTTTATCAACTCCAAAGACGGTGGCGGCGGACTGGTCGAAATGTGGCATCGCATATTGCGAAACAAAGGAATTCCGGCGCGCTTTGAAACCGCCGCCTCGCGCATCCTGACCAACGAGAGCGGCCGGGTCTATGGCCTCGTGGTGGAAACCCCCGAAGGATTTAGCGAGATCCACTGCAAAGGGTTGGTGCTCGGCTGCGGCGGATTCTCGGCAAACCCCGCGCTGAGAGCGCAGTTTCTCGGCGCCGGCTGGGACCTCGCCAAGGTGCGCGGCACCAAGTACAACACCGGCGACGGCATTCAGATGGCGCTGGACATCGGCGCGCAACCCTTCGGCCACTGGAGCGGCAGCCACGCCACACCTATCGACGCCGATGCGGGCGACTATGAAGGCGGCTTTCTCGATCCCGCCAATCGTCGCTACCGCACGCACCGCTACGCCTGGACCATCGGCGTCATGGTCAACAGTGAAGGACGCCGCTTCATCGACGAGGGCGAAGACTTCCACTCTTATACTTACGCCAAGACTGGCGCTGAGATTCTCAAGCAGCCCGGCGGCATCGCGTATCAAATTTTTGATGAAAAGCTCAAAGAAGCCGTCAGCCGCTATCTCTACGATGGCGCGACGCCGGTGGTGGCCAACTCCATTAAAGAGTTAGCGGAGATGCTGGAGATCAACCCAAGCGCATTGCACAAGACCGTCGATGAATTCAACAATGCGGTCGTAGAAGACCGGCCGTTCGACGAAGTGATCCGCGACGGCCGTCACACCGAAGGCATCTACCCGCCCAAGACCAACTGGGCGCAGAAGCTCGACACGCCGCCGTTCACCGCCTACGCCGCCACCTGCGGTCTGACGTTCACCTACGGCGGACTGAAAATCAACACCGATTGCCAGGTGCTCAATCGTTCCGACCGGCCGATCCCAGGGCTTTACGCGGCGGGCGAGCTGACCGCGGGGTTTTTCTATTACAACTATCCGAGCGGCTCAGGACTTCTGCGCGGCGCCGTCACCGGAAAAATCGCCGGCACGAATGCGGCGAGGTAGTAAGAATGGAGTGATGGAATATTGAAATGTTGGAATAATGGGTTTCCGAGAATTCCGACCCTCCAGTACTCCAATACTCCGGCTTGTTTCGAAGACTGAACTGAGAGTGCTAGCAAGCTGCTGTCCCAAGGTGTGATCTGTCATGAACATTGCCGTTTGCTGTAAATCCGTGCCGGGTCTGGTGACGGACCTGAAAGTCGGCTCCGATGGAAAGTCGCTCCAATATCAAAGCCAACTCCTGGCGATCAACGAGTGCGACGAGTACGCTCTGGAAGAAGCGCTCGTGCTCAAGAAAGCCCATGGAGGCCAAGTCACCGTGATCTCCATGGGCGGCATCAAGTCTCAGGATGTTTTGTACTATGCGCTGGCGAAGGGCGCGGACAAAGCGGTGCGGGTGGATTGTGACAGCCACGATCCGCGGATTGCGAGCACGGTCTTGGCAGCGGCCTTGAAAAAATTGGAATTCGATCTCGTCCTGACCGGAACCCAATCACGCGATACCCTCGGCGGCCAGGTGGGCGTCGCGGCGGCGAGCTTGCTCGGATTGCCATTCGCCTACGCTGTCGTCGGCATCGAAGTGCGAGATGAAAAAACTATCATCGCTCGCAAGGAACTCGGCGGCGGCCGTTATGCCGACCTGGAACTCCAACTGCCTGCGCTTTTATGCGTGCAGACGGGCATTGAGCCGCTCACCTTTGTACCGCCCGCCCGCCGCATTCGCGCACGCCAGCAACCGGTCCGCTCGTTCTCAGTGGGGGAGCTGGGCTTGCAAACAGAACCTCTGGCGCCAAAAGGCTACCGCATCTTGAGCGTCCGCCCGCCCGAACGGTTACACCAGGCGGAGCTGCTTCAAGGAAGCGCGCAGGAAATCGCTGCGGCGCTGCTGACAAAAATTCGGGAGAGTGTCTGATGGCTCGCGCTGTTCTTGTCTTGGTCGAACACGCCGGCGGCAAAGTCGATTCGGTTACCTCGCAACTGCTCACGGCAGGTCGCCAGCTCGCCACCCAATTGAACGGAGGTTTGGTGGCCCTCGTCATTGGTCATCAGCTCGATGGCGTCGTCGGCGCCCTCAAAATTAGCGGTGCGGACAAAATCTTGCGAGTGGACGATCCCGCATTGGCGTCAGCGGCCGGCGAAGCGCAGGGTCAAGTCATCGCTCAAGTCGCCCGGCAAATCGAGCCGCGCTTCTTGCTGATCGGCTACAGTCTCGTCGGGATGGAGCTCACCCCGGCGATCGCGACCCTGCTGGGAATCAATGCGTTCACCAACTGCGTGAACGTCGAAATGCGCGACGGCGCGGTGACAGTTACGCGGCCGCTGTTTGACGGCACGCAGCACGCCCATATCGCCTTGGACGAAAGCGCCGTGATCGCGTTGCAGAAAGGTTCGTTTGCTCCGCTCGAGCCATCGACGAAAGAGGCCGCTGTCGAGACGGTCGCCATCGACTCGATGAATCTTCCCTCGCGCAGCCAAGTGCTGGCGATTATCGAGGAGCCGGCGGGCGACGTCGATATCGGCAAGGCCGAGATCATCGTCTCCATCGGGCGCGGCATCGGCAACGAGGACAAGATTCCCATCGTCGCCGAATTAGCTGACGCTCTAGGCGGCGTCTTGGCCTGTTCGCGGCCGGTGGTCGACGTCGGCTGGCTGCCCCGCGAGCGGCAGGTGGGCGCTTCCGGCAAAACCGTGACGCCGAAAGTTTACCTCGCCTGCGGCATCTCCGGCGCCATTCAGCACCTAACCGGCATGAGAGACTCCCACCGGATCATCGCTATCAACAAAGATCCCAACGCGCCGATCTTCGGCGTCGCTCACATCGGCGTCGTCGGCGATCTGTTTGAAATCGTCCCGGCACTCACCAAAGCGGCGAAGGAAGCGAAGTCGCTCCGGGATTAGGTGAGTGCAAAGCAGCTAAACTAAAGATACAAGCGCCGTTTGCGGGTTACCGAAATTGCCAGAGGGGCTGCGGCGCGGAGAAAGCCTATAATGCAGCGGAGGAGCTACCCATGTATCGGGATTTACGTCACTGGTTGTCGTGCTTCGAAGAGTGTGGCGAGCTCAAGCGGGTTGACGGAGTTTCCTGCGACCTGGAGATGTCAGGTGTCTGGGAGATCCTTGCCCGAGAGGGTAAGGGCCCCATACCCGCCCTTTTGTTTGATAACATCCCCGCCTATCCCAAAGGCTATCGGACACTGTTTGGTTTACTGGCCTCGCCTTCGAGATTAGCCATGTGCCTAGGTCTGTCGCAAGAACAGGGGAGTCGTCTCTCCCTGGTGAAAAGTTGGCGAACCAAGATGAGTAATCTACAACCGCTTCCCCCCAAGGTCGTAGCCTCTGGTCCTGTTAAAGCCCATGTGCTTACGGGTGACGAGATTGATCTGTCCCGGTTTCCCGCGCCACGCTTTCATGAGCTAGACGGTGGCCGCTATATTGGAACATGCCATGGCGTCATCATACAGGACCCGGATTCTGGATGGGTGAATGTCGGGACATATCGGGTTATGGTCGTAGACCGAGGGCGGCTGGCTTTACATATGGTGGAAACTCAACATGGCAGGATCCTCTGGGACAAGATGTGTAACAAGCGCCGGCAACCCATGCCGGTGGCGATTGCCATCGGGATGGAGCCGGCTCTATGGTTTGCCTCCAGCGTCCGCTTACCCTGGGGCATCTCCGAGTACGACTATGCTGGGGGCATTCAGGGCGAACCTGTCGAGGTCATGCCGGGCCCCTGCTTGGGGCTCCCAATTCCAGCCCACGCGGAAATTGTAATCGAGGGGGAGTGCTTGCCTGGCGAATTGACGGATGAGGGACCTTTCGGGGAATCGCTCGGCTACTACGCAAATCTTGGGCTTTCCCCTGTCCCAGAGCCGACGGTGCGTGTAAAAGCGATTCTGTTCCGAGACGACCCGATACTGACCTGTGCCCACCCCAGCAAGCCACCCCACGACTACGGGCTGATGGGGAACATCCGTCACGCGGCACGCATTTGGGACATCTTAGAAAAAAGCGGCGTGCCTGGTATAGCCGGTGTTTGGTGTCATGAAATCGCCGGGGGGGCACTGTTTACCGTCATCTCCATCCAACAGGTCTATGCGGGCCAGTCTAAACAGGCTGGTCTGATCGCCTCTCAGCTTGCAAACACCGGCCGTTATACCGTCGTCGTGGATGATGATATCGACCCTTCCAGCCTCAACGATGTGATATGGGCCTTGGCCACCCGCAGCGACCCCGAGCGATCCATCGAGATCCTTCGTTATTGCCCCACCACCTCGGCTGACCCGGCCGTGTCTCCGCGGGAGAAAAGAAAAACAAAATTGGCGCCGAAACCTCTTTATAGCTCCAGGGCTGTTATTGACGCTTGCCGTCCCTACGAATGGAAAGACGAGTTCTATCCCGTTGCCCAGGTCAGTAACGAACTCCGCCTCCAACTTCTCGACAAGTGGGGGCACCTCTTTAAGGAGTTCCTGCCGGATGCTTGAGCGGCAAGACCGCGTAGCTACTCGGCCCCGCCTCTCCTCATCGCGGCAGGAGAAATAGCTACTTGACGCCGTAAAGCCGATCCAGAAATCCGCTCTGATCGAGCTTCTGAATAATACTGCCGTCTATCAGCCCCTGCACGTCGACCTTGGCCACCTGCGGGTTGTGGAGCTTCATGAGACGCTGGATATTTTGCATGCCTTCCATCGAGGTGTAAGGCTTGCGTTCGAGGAGTCTCGGCAGCTCCCTATACCTTTCTTCCGCGGCTTCACTCCGAACATGGAGGTGCTTCATCATCAGCTTGATCGTTGAGCCTTTCCGTTCCGGCGAGAGCGCAAACGCAACCCCTTCCACCAGGGCCTTGAGCGCGCTCTCGAGGACGTCCCCGCGACGTTGAATGTAATCTCTTGTGACCGCGACGCCCAGACTCGCAAAGGGTATCGGCGGTAACTCTGCAAGCATCCGGAATTCCTTCTGCTTCAACATGAGCGCAACAGAAACGTCCGAAAACACAGAAAAGTCGATCGACTCCGCCTCTAAGGCCTGAACTCTGACCACGTCGGTACCTGTGCTCAACACGGTAATGTTATCTCGGCGCGGGTCCAGCCCGAGCTGCTCCAGGGCAAGCATAGCTTGCATCCAGCTCGCGCCGCCGATACTTTGGACTCCTAATCGCTTGCCCTTGAGATCTTCGATTTTCGCTATTTGGGGCCGCACTACGACTCTTAGAATCGACTTGTTGAAAAACGTCGCGACGACCTTGAGGTCCGCTCCCCCGGGGGCAGCTCCTATGACACCCGTACCGCCGGTATAGCCGATATGGATATCACCTGACACCAATCCTGCGATGACTGTGGAAGTGCCCCTTACGACGACCAGTTCCGCTTCCAGACCATACTTATCGAAGAATTTCTGCTCCTTGGCAATCCAGAGGGGCAGCACACCCGCGGCCCCAGGATGAGCGATAACGACTTTCCTCGCAGCCGAAGCAGCCGTCGCCTCAAAACTCGTAAACAGCAGCGCCAATAAAACCCAAATAGCTAACTTAACCATGTGCAGCCTCCCTAACACATCCTGTCCGTCTTTCCCGCGAAAGCATGTCCTGAGCGCAGTCGAAGGGCGGGAATCCAGGCGGGGACTGGCTACTTTCTCGTCTTCGAAAAAGTTGCCTGTCCCCTTTCTGGGGCTAGATTCCGGCTCGCCCCCACTTTAGCGACGGTTGGCCGGAATGACGACTCATTGCCTTTCGGAGCGCGCCACATCACCCGGATTTACGTCCGGGGGTCTGCTAAGGTAAAAGAAAATTGCAGTGTGAAATGGTTAGGCACTGATCAACTTCCCGCTAACCGCTAAGACCCGGTCGGCAATTATGCGGGATCGGTTTGGTGAATCTCTTGGCTGCCCTCATACAGGGCAAGTTCTTCGTGCAGCCGAGCAATCATCTTCCGTATCCCCGCTTTGGTAAAACCCTTCCCGCCCAGCGGATAGATCTGCTGTAAGCGGTGGAGCCTGTCCTCTAACTGGCGTAACTCTTCTTGGGCTTTTTGGTATTGTTCGGCGTTGGTAATCATAATGCTACCTCCACGAGTCCCTTACGATGCCTATCTGGCTCGCGCGTTAGGCTAAAAAACGCCACCCACTCATCCCAATCAGTCTCATCTTCTGCGGCAAAGATTTCTTCCGGGCGACGCGTCAACAACATCTCTTCCAATTCCAGCGCGGCCGGATGTTCTTGCTCAAGCCGCTGAGTGAAGTCGTGCGGGAGCAGGATAACTGTGTCAACATCTTGCGGCTCTTCCTTCCCTGTAACGAAACTTCCATCCACGAGCAAGCGCTTGGCTCCCACTTGCCGTCCCAACTCAATCCAGCGACGGAGCCGTACTGCCAATCGACGACGGGCACGACTCGAAGTGCCAAACCGAAACATCACATCGGCTTCTGAGCACAGATGCACGCCCTCCGGCAAGTAACCGTCCACGCGAAACGGTGGAACGGGCGAGGTAGGCGAACCCTGTGCCATAGCAAGATGTCTGATTATCGCAGAGACTAAAGCGAAACGCCATCCGCAAGTGAACTTCGCTGAGGCCGATAAAGGGGGATTATCCCCATTTCAGAGCCCGAGATCTTGCGTCACCGGCAGAAAAAACACCGTGAAACCATACTGGTGCAACCCCCCGCCAAGCACCCGCAGCGCCGAGACGAGCCCGATCATCCGCCAGCCGTAATACAGGCCCGAAACTTTTTTCAGCATTTGATGAGAATTCACAAGCAATTTTAATTGCCGAGACAATTCGCGTACACTTAGCACATGAGGGCTGCCGAGTGGAGCGGTTGGATAACGGGGCAATCACGGTTGAGGACACCATGACTCGAAAATCAAAATCGCCTGCGTCTCAAAGCCACGAGGACGCAACGGTCGAGAGCTTTCGCAAAGATCCGGCGCTTGCCGTGCGGTACTTGAACTCTATCCTTGAAGACGGCGATCAAGAGGAATTGATGCTCGCATTACGCCGGATGGCTAAAGCTTTTGGCGGCGTCCAGAAACTTGCGGAAGACGCGGAATTGAACGCCAACACGCTCTACCGCACCCTTTCTTCGCAAGGTAATCCAGAATTGAAAAGCCTACGCGCTGTTCTAAGAGCGATGGGAGTGCAGATTACCGTCCGCCCGCTGCGGAAACAGGTGGCATGAGTGTCAGATCTCGTGACAACCCGTAACCATGCTGTAGGATTGCAAGGCCTTGCCCTAGCGCGCTCTTCCGAGAGAATAAAATCCACATATTGAAGCCTGACGCCAATCCTGCTCCGGGGCCGGATCGCCCTCTTCAGCACTGACGCGCTCATCGACATGCTCGCCCGCCTGGGTGTCCGCGTGCGGCTCGTTCTCAAACCAGCTCGTCGCGGTATTAAGGCGGCCTAGCAGCGGATCAAGAACCTGCGTCAACCTGTTCAACGCGTCGCCAGTATAGATTGTCGGGATGCCGAGATAGAATAAAATCAACATATTGAAGCCTGACACCATCCATGGGCGACCAGCCGATCGCGCTCCCCTTGCCGACAACTCGCCTAAGGCCGCCATCCGCTTTTGTTAAGCTGCTGGTCGGCTTCGAGGACGAAACGGAAATCGTAGGCACGCGCCGGCGCGATGGCCTCGTTGACGTCAGCCACTTGAGCAACGATAGCCATGTCGTTTTTCTGGATATCCTCGTCCACCATGCCGTTGGCCGTGAATGTGCCGATCAGATCGTCGTACATCCGGCCAGCCAAATTGCGCTGCATGCCGGTAAACTTCACCACGGCACTGACCGTGGCTTCGCGATCTTTGCGCACGAACCGGATCGCCTTGAGGGTGGCACGCATGAAGGCGGTCATAAGTTTGGGGTGCTCTTTGATAAAGCGGTCCGATGTCGCCACCGTGCCCCAGGAATTCTTCACCTCGTTACCGATATTCACCAGCTCTTTCATTCCCTGATCCAAACCGGGGTAGCGATCTTCACTGCCGACGATCGTGGCATCGACGACACCGCTGGTTAAGATCGTCAGGCGATTGCCTGACGGCGCGGTGATAAACACCACATCTTTGCCGGGGTCGATGCCCTGTTTGGCAAGAATTTGCCGGAGCATAAATGTCGCCGCCGACGCTAATCCCGTGGTCGCGATTTTCTTGCCCTTTAATTCTTTAAGCGATCCAATGGCCGGCTTGGCGAGTACCCACTGATGCACTCTGTCATTGATGGCCAGCACGGTCTTGAGCGGCGCGCCGCTCTTGGCGATCGCCACCAACGCGCTGCTGCCGGCGCCGGTGAACTGGACATGGCCGGCCATCAGCCCTTGAATGCTCGGCGTGACCTGCATCAGAACGATGCGCAGATCGATCCCTTCCTCGCGCATGTAGCCGCGATCGCGGGCGATGGGGAAAATCCCATATTGGAACGCTTTCGAAGGCAGCGCGAGATGCACAGGCTCCTGGCTGCGCGCCGGCGGCGCTACGATAAACAAGATCGAAGCGACAGTGAAAAGCGACTTGACAAGCGTTAAATTAAAGTTTCTAGAGCGACGCGTCATGAAAATTACCTCCGCCCAGGCGCAAGGCCAGCCGATTTTCTTGCGTTCTCTGCGTTCTTTGCGGCAAAAACTCCGAGCCCAAAGGGTGGAGTCGGAGTAAGGAGAATTCAAGAATTAAAAGCGTCCCTCTTGCTCCAACTTTTTCACAAACCTGTCATCGATAAGATCCTCGGCCTTAAGGCGCCGGATACTTTCGTTGGTCGTGCCCAGCAGTCCGATGGTGGAACGAATCCCTTCAACGTTTGGATAAATGCGCCGCTCATACAGGTTGATTATCCTCTCATAACCTTCTGACGCATCCTCCGGCCGAGGCAGACGTAACCCCTTGGCCAAACTCTTCATGACCGCAGCCTTATTCCTGGACTCTAAAACGAAGGAAACTGTCTCCGCCAAGGCTCTGAGAACTCTTTCAACTGTATCCGGCGAAGAATAGACGAACCGACGTTGTCCCAGCAGTGCGGTGTTTTGGTACGGGATGCCGAGTTTGGCGAGATCCGCAAGAATACGGAATCCTTGCCGTTCCAAGAGAGCGCCGTAAGTATAACCTAGATAGGAACCATCAATCAGCCGAGAGCCAATGGCCTGTGCCAGAACGGCCTCGTCACCCATAATCCTAAATCTGATGTTGTCTCTCTTCGGATCAAGGCCCCAGTGGTTCAAGGTCAGCATCGTTCGCATCCAGATGCCTCCTCCAATGCTCTGGATTCCGATGGTTGTCCCTCTTAGATCGGTGGGGTTTTTAATCGCGGGACTAACGACGAAAGTGCCTTCAAGTTTATGGATAAGGCTTCCGACGAAAACCGCATCCATCCCTCCCGCGATCGCGCCGAGGGTGGCGCCGGTAGCCGCCCCCCAGTAGAACTGAGCGTCGCCACCGGCCAGGGCTGCAAGGGCCACCGGACCGCTCACCTTGACGGGTTTTACATCTAACTGGTGCTTGGTAAAGAACTCCTGATCCTGGGCGACAAAGAGCGCAGTCTCCCTTTCGTTGAAGCTGCCAAACGTCATGACGACCTTAGTAAGAGGTGACGCTGCCGCCGCGGCCGAGGAACTGAAAGAAAAAAGCAGCAAGAAACCAAGCAGCCAATGGCTGACGGCGGCCACGAAAGTCGGCGAAGAATTGGTAGAGATTCTTCTTCTGCAAGCTACTACTGGGATGTCGGCGATGGTTTCCAAATGGCACCCCCTTTCTTTCCTTTTTTACTAAGACATTGGCAGTTCTTTTGACGTGTCTCTCATACACGCTCTTTGTTCTTTTTGTCAATCTTGAGGGGAGGAGTTCCAGCCCCTTGAGTACCACTAGTCCAGTTAGTCAACAACGTCCCCTAATTCACTACGTGCCTTTTTTATTTCGCTTATTCAGCTTCTGTCGGATCGACGATAGGTCGCGTCAGGGCCGCCCTTCTGTGATGAGAGATATTCTTCTACCTTACTCAGCGGGTCAACCATCAACCGTTGTCTCGCAGCCACGAGCTGGTCCAGCCTCATGGCCTCGGGAAGCGAGAGGTCCCTCCCCATCTGGACGGCGATCTTGGCGCTTGATAGAGCCGCTGGATGACGCGTGGCAATCTCTTGAGCCAGCTTAAGCGTAACCGTTTCCAGCTCCGTTTCTTCAACCGCCATCGAGACCAGACCCAGCCGGTCCGCCTCGGCGCCAGAAATATTTTGTCCGCCGAGTTGGATCAAAGCCGCTTTCTTCATTGGCACACCGGCATGAAACAGAGTGCTGGTCGCCATCTGCCCGAAGCTGCCCCGCAGTATTTCCGGCATGCCGATCTGAGCGTTAACAGCCGCGACGACGAGATCATGTGAGTTCATGAGGGCCAGACCCCCTCCGAGGCAGTAACCATGCACCTGGGCAATGGTCACTTTGGGAAAGTTCCTGATCGCTTCAAACATGACCGCCGTCGGACTGGACTTATCCCAATCCGCCGGTGGCCCCTCGCTGAAGGAGCGCAAGTAATACAGGTCCAGGCCCGAACAGTAGCTCGGCCCATTGCCTTTTGTGATCACAACATTGATCTGGCGATCGGCACGAACCTCTTCCAAAGCGCTCATGATATCGCCGACCAACTGTGCGTCCATTGCATTGCGCTTGTTTGGCCGGTTAAAAATGATCCTGGCAACGCCGGTGCCACCGATCTTTTCCAGAATGACCGTCGACAGTTCCTTATCCATGAAAGCCCCTCCTTTTTGCTGCTATGTTTGCATACGTTCCGGCTATTATTGGAAACAGGCGAGCATGTCGTAATGCACTTGGAGCTTCATCGCATTGCGCCCCAAGTGGCGGGAGAAGACGACGTTAACTGGCAGGCCAGTAAAGCGAAAGTCACTTTTTCTTGTAAACGCTCTGGATATAGCCTGAGCTTTCGAGCTTGTCGATGAAGGAATTGTCGATCACCGACTCGACTTTAACGTCCGCGACTTTAGGATTGACCTGGATCAGCAGCCGGTGCAAACGCTTCATGGTTTCGAGATTCGAATAGGGCACCCGCTCCACGGAGCTGACCACCGCATGGTACGCCTCCTCCGCGTCGGCGAGATTGGACAGGCGCAGATTGGTCGCGATGGTCCGCACCACGCCGTCCTTGTTGGCCGGATCGACGGTCACCGCAATCGCTTCGATCATTGCTTTCAAGTAGGCATCGATCACCTGCGGTTTGGTGGCGGCGGTGCGCCGGGTCGTCGCCAGGACGGTTTGCGGCAGGGTGACGCCGGTGGTTTTGAAATTGTAGAGCACGTGGAACCCTTTGGCGCCGTAGAGATCGCCGATCGCGCCTCTGAGCGCCGTCGCGTCCACGCCGCCGCTTTCCAGCGCCAAGCGCCGGTTCATTTCGGTCCCCGGAATCGTCAAAAGCGTAATCTTCGCTTGCGCCGCATCGATGTTTAGGCCCTGGAGCGCCAGCAGCGTCACCAGATGGGAGGTGGAACCAGGCCCGCTGATGGCGATCCGCTTGCCGCGTAGATCTTCCGGCTTCTTGATCTCGGGCCGGGCGTTGAGCCGGTAGTCGAGCTTCTGAAACAAATTGGCGATGCCGATAAGATCCGCGCCGGTGCTGCCGGCACTGATAAGATGGCCCGGACCGATGATCGCGGCATCGATCTCTCCCGCGATCAATGCGGCCACGGCCAATGGCGAGCGCGAGATGACGACGTATTGCATCTCCAGCCCATGCTTCTTGAACAGGCCGCGATCCCGCGCCACCCACATCGCCGTCATGCTCTCGCTGGTGATGCTCGAGGCGAAGTTTGACTTGATCTGGGCGCCCGACGATGCCGGCCCGAGTAAGGCGACCCATAAAAGAACAATTAGAAGCTTGTGCCTTGTCTTTTCCGTACGACTGGCCAAATGCATTGGTGTAGGCATGCAAACCTCCTCTTTCGTCGCGCAAAAAGTCTGCCACCTCTTTATGCTCCGCGAGAGGGAGTTGTCAAATCATCGATCAACGTTCAAAAAGTTCAAACCATTCAAGTCGTTCACCCGGATTCCGCAGTCGAAGATGAGCGAGGGGTGAACCCTTCGACTGCGCTCAGGACAGGCCTGGAGCGGCGAAGACACTCAGACGTGCTGCTTCAGAGTCTTCTTCGCCGCCCGGCACAACGCCTTATTATTCCGGCAAGATTCGCACAACAGAGAGTTCTGTCCCGAGCTCAGGGGTAGAAAAGCATTGTCTTCGCCGCGCAAGGTTTGCCCCTCGCTCATGGTGTCACTTTCCCACTGCGGAATCCGCGTTCAACACGATCGCCGGATTCTCCGACGGCTTGAACGATTGGAACGTCTTGAACGACTTGAACCGGCGGCAAAGAATTCTTTAACCCTTGATTACGCCGACGGGCCGGAAGCGCGCCACGCGCTTTGAAATTCCGGCCATATCCATCGTCTCGACTACGTCGGCCACATCCTTGTAGGCGTGGGGCATTTCCTCGGCCATGGTGCCGCGGCCTTGATAGCGCGCGACCACCCCACGCCGCGCCATTTCCTGGTCGATGTTTATGCTCTGGCTTTGCTTTTTCGATTGCGCCCGGCTCATCATCCGGCCGGCGCCGTGGCAGGTGCTGCCAAAGGTTTTTTCCATTGCGGTCTCGGTACCGACGAGCAAATAGGAATAGCGCCCCATGTCGCCGGGAATGAGCACCGGTTGGCCGAGCTTCTGGTAGGCGGCGGGAATCTGCGGATGGCCCGGCGCAAAAGCGCGGGTCGCGCCCTTGCGATGAACACAAAGAGTGCGCTTTCTGCCTTCGACGATATGCTCTTCGATCTTGGCGATGTTGTGGCAGACATCGTAGATCAGCGAGAAGCCCAACTCTTTCGGGCCGACCGCAAGCGCTTTCATGAAAGCTTTTCCCGCCTGGCTCATGATCACCTGCCGGTTCGCCCAGGCGTAGTTCGCCGCCGCGGCCATCGCCGCGAGATAATCCTGCCCTTCGGGCGACTTAATCGGCGTGCAGGCGAGCTGGCGGTCGGGGAGTGTGATGTTGTACTTGGGCATCGCCTGGTTCATCACTTTGAGGGAATCCTCACAGGTCTGATAACCCAAACCGCGAGAGCCGGTGTGGATCAACACGACCAGTTGATCGGGAAATAAGCCCAGAGCGTCCGCCGTTTGTTGGAGATAAATTTCCTCGACCCGCCCGATTTCGAGAAAATGATTGCCCGAGCCGAGGGTGCCGACCTGCTTGAGCCCGCGCTCCAGGGCGCGATCGCTGACGAGGTCGGCATCCGCCGTGGCAAGCCGGCCGCCCTCTTCCATATGGGAGAGGTCGTCCGGCCCGCCGTAGCCCTCCGCCACCGCCCAGCGCGCGCCGTCGCGCAAGAGCCGCTTTTCATCCTGCTTGGAAAGTTTCGGAATCGCACCCTCGGAACCGACGCCGGAAGGGATCGAAGAAAAAAGCGCTTCGACGACTCTCGGAAGTTTCTCTTTCACCTGCTCGAAGACCAGACCAGTCTTCACCAGACGCACGCCGCAATTGATGTCGTAGCCGACACCGCCGGGCGAGATCACGCCGTCGTCGATGCTCATCGCCGCCACGCCGCCGATGGGAAAACCGTAGCCCCAGTGAATGTCGGGCATGGCGAGCGAATAGCCGACGATGCCAGGCAGGTGCGCGACGTTCATCACCTGCCGCAGGCAATTATCGTCCTTGAGGTCCGCCATGAGTTTTTCGCTCGCGTAGATCCGCCCAGGGACTCTCATACCGCCCTGGCGAGGGATTTCCCATAGACATTCCTCGATGCGATTAAGTTTGATTGTTTCTGTGGCCATGGCAGGGAGAGCGAAGAGGAGAATATATGTCCTCAACGCCGTAACGCGGCGTTAACCGCTCAAGTCGCGCGAATCTAAGTTTACGGGGGCAGGGTGGGTTGGTCAAGAGAAGGAGAAAGGCGCGACCCTAACCGACGGTAATCGTGGAAATACAGGGATAAGAAAAGACAGTTGACAGCATCCCGTGATTCCTCCAGACTTGAAGCAGTCCTATGGCGGTTGAAAAAGTCATTATAGCCAAGCCCCGCGGCTTTTGTGCCGGCGTGGAGATGGCGATAGAAACCGTGGAACGGGCTCTGAAGAAACATGGGCCACCGCTCTATGTGTTCCACGAGATCGTCCACAACCTGCACGTCGTGCGCGATTTCACCGAGCGCGGCGTGCGCTTCGTCCAGTCCATTGACGAGGTGCCCGCTAAAGCCAAGTTGGTATTTAGCGCTCACGGTGTTTCCCCCGTGGAGTGGCAAAGGGCGAAAGAAAAGCAGTTGGGAATCATCATCGATGCGACCTGCCCGTTGGTAGAAAAAGTCCATCGTGAAGTGCGCAAGTTTGCCGCTCAAGGCTATTGGATTATTCTCGTCGGCCACGAGAAACACGACGAGATCGTCGGCACCAGCGGTGAGGCTCCAGATCGGATACGCATCGTGGCGAACGTCGCGGAAGCGCAGATGGTTGATATCCCCGAGCCTAATAGGGTGGCGGTCCTAACCCAAACCACGCTCAGCGTCGACGATACCCGGGCAGTGATCGACGCCCTGAAGGAGAGATTTCCCCAAATGGTCACGCCGGCCAAGGAGGATATCTGCTACGCGACGCAAAACCGCCAGGATGCGGTGAAGCAGCTCGCTATGGAAGTTGATTTGGTGCTGGTCATCGGCTCGCGCAATAGCGAGAACTCCAACCAGCTCCGCAAGGTCGCCCAAGGCCAGGGGACGCGAGCTTATTTGATCGATGACTGCAGCCAGATCGACGCGCAATGGCTCGCTGGCGTCACGCGAGTGGGCATTACCTCCGGCGCGTCGGTTCCAGATCACCTGGTTCAGGCCGCGGCTGGATATTTCCGGCGGCAGGGAGCCAGTGTCGAATCCTTAGGCTTTGTCGAGGAAAACATCCATTTCGCCCTGCCTTCAGAGATCCATCGCCAGACGGCCAATTCCTGACCCCTATCGTTATCCACCAAAAAGAGAATTCACCGCTGAGGCGCCGAGAACGCCGAGTAAAGGAGTTTTGATTAAGAAATATTCCGAACTCTGCGAACTCAGTGCCTCTGTGGTGAAATTGCGCTTGCTGCCTTATAAATGATCGGGAAGGCATTCCGATGCGCGCCGAGTTGTGATAGAAGAAAGCGCCGAGCCCGTGCCCAAGGAGGATCAGCGATGTCTTTGCACGTTAAAGCCAAGGATGTTCCCGAGCGGAAAGTGGTGCGCACCGGAGTGGAAGGCGAAGGCGCGATGGTCGTAAGACGAGGTTATGGCAACGAATGCAGTCTCATGCATGCGGTAAGGGCGCCTGGCTATCACACCACGCCGCATGCGCATGAAGCGGAGCAGATTAATTACGTGCTCGAAGGCGAAATCTGGTTTTTCGTCGAGGAGCGCGGCTTCCTTTGCAAAGCGGGAGACTACCACCGAATCCCGGCGCACAAAATCCACTGGGCGTGGAATCGTTCTCACGCGGATGCGGTTGTGGTTGAAGCCCATGCTCCAGCGCTGGTAGCGGGTAAGCTGCAACAGACCTCGATCGGCCTTTTCGATGAAGGTGAAAAACCGCAGATGAGGCCGCCGAGCGAAAATAACTTTGTGCCGTACGATTGGCAGAGCGTGGAGCGCAATATCTTCGGCGGTTAGTCACCCGGTGCAGGCCTGGGCGTGACCATGGGCGAGAAAAAAGAACTGCTTTCCGGCATCTGTCTCGGTGCCTTCGGGGCCTATGTGAGTATTGAGGCCTTAAATCTGCCTTACGTCTCCGAGTTCGGACCCGGGCCGGGCTTCTTTCCTCTTTGGATCGGCATCGGGCTTACTTTGCTTTCTCTGCTTTTGATTCTTGCTAACTTTTTCGCCTTGACGCCCGATGAGAGTCGCGAACGCCAATCTCGGCTGTCTATTGGAAGGGCTTTAGTCGGATGGTCGGGGTTGATACTAGCGATCGGCCTTCTGCAGTGGTTGGGATTTGGCCTCAGTCTAGCACTGCTGACATTATTTCTCATCCTGGTGTTGGAGCGGCGTCCCCTCTGGACTGCCCTTAGCGTTGCCATTGGTCTCGCCCTCGGGTTTCACGTGATCTTTGTCCTGGCGCTAGGGCTTTCTTTGCCGTCCGGTCCCTGGGGATTTTAATAGGGAGTTAGAGGTGGAAGCGCTCACGAATCTTCTTTTGGGCTTCTCGGTGGCGCTGACCCCGGGAAATTTGTTTTGGTGTTTTGTCGGTGTTTTTCTCGGCACGGTTGTAGGCATTCTGCCCGGTTTAGGGCCGGCGGCGACCATTGCTATGCTTTTGCCCCTGACCTTCAAGATGGATCACACCGCCGCGATCATCATGCTGGCGGGAATTTATTACGGGTCCAAATACGGCGGGTCGACGACTTCTATCCTACTGAATGTGCCCGGTGAATCCGCTTCGGTCGTGACCTGTCTCGATGGGTATCAGATGGCGCGTCAAGGTCGGGCCGGCCCCGCCCTGGGCATTTCAGCCATCGCATCCTTCGTTGCGGGCACCGTCGGTGTGATCGGTTTGATGCTGATCGCGCCACCGGTTGCCCGGTTCGCGCTTCGTTTCGGGCCGCCTGAGTATTTCGCCCTGATGGTATTGGGCCTTACCATGGTGGTGTTTCTCGCCGGCAGGTCGATGATCAAGGGACTTCTGGCGATGCTGGTCGGCTTGTGGCTCGCCGGCGTCGGCACCGACCTGTTCACGGCGGAATCCAGATTTACCTTCGGACATATGGAATTGCTGGACGGCATCGATTTTGTCGTCGTGAGCATCGGCATATTTGCCGTCGCTGAGGTGATGGTTAACATGGAATCGCGCGGCGGCGCGGAGCTGTTCAGGGTCCCCAGAGGGATTCGCAATCTCATGCCTACCCTTAAGGACCTTAAGGATTGCCGCTTCGCATTTTTGAACGGCTCGGTCATCGGTTTTCTGATCGGCGTGCTTCCGGGCGCCGGCTCGACGATCGCTTCATTCCTTTCCTACGGGGCTGAAAAAGCGTTCTCTCGTTATCCGGAAAAGTTCGGCACGGGAGTCATAGAGGGAGTGGCAGCCCCCGAGGGGGCGAATAATTCGGAGACCGGAGGAGCGCTGGTGCCTTTGCTCACCTTGGGTATCCCCGGCTCCAATGCCACGGCAATTCTCTTGGCGGCCTTGATTCTTTGGGGCATCAAGCCCGGACCGCTGCTCATTCAGGATCATCCGGCGCTATTTTGGGGACTGGTGTCGAGCATGTACGTCGGCAATGTCATGCTGCTGGTCTTGAATCTGCCTCTGGTGCCGCTGTTCGCCCAGATCTTGCGCGTACCTTATTTTATTCTCTACCCCGGCATTCTCGGCATCTCCGTCGTCGGGGTTTATAGCGTCAGTAATAGCCTCTTTGACGTCTGGATGCTGGGTCTTTTTGGCATACTCGGCTACGCCATGCGCAAGCTCGATTTTCCCGCGGCGCCGCTGGTTCTCGGGATGGTTCTTGGGGACGGCATGGAACGGGCTCTGCGCCAATCCTTGATGATGTCCCAAGGTCATCTTTCGGTTATAGTGACTAGGCCGCTGAGCGCTACCATGATATGTCTGGCTTTGGCGATTCTGATCATGCCACTGGTCAACAAAGTGCGTTCGTTTAGATTGAAAGCGGTGGAGCAGGATGTTTAAGAAAGATATTTTCGAAATCTAGGAGGTGTCGATATGAAGCGAAGTTGGTATTGTCTGTTGCTGATCACGTCGGGTCTTGTGCTTTCGGGAACCGGCGATTTCGCGCACGCCGCGGCCTTTGAGCCCACCAAGCCCATCGAAGCGGTGGTGCACACGGGCCCCGGCGGCGGCTCTGATATCTTCGCCCGGGCCATCGCCGAGCTCATGCAGAAAGAAAAAACTATTAGCCAGCGCATGCAGGTGGTCAATAAGTCAGGCGGCGGCAGCGCCGTGGCCATGTCCTATCTCGTCGAGAAAAAAGGCGACACACACACCATCGGCTTTTTCACCGGTGTTTGGGTCACCAATCCATTGACGACCGCTGCGGCGAAGGTCATGATCAGTGACTTGACGCCGATTGTCCGCCTGGTATTGGAGCCCGCGGTGTTCGCCGTGAAGGCAGACTCCCCCTACAAGACCATGAAGGATTTTATCGACGCGGCAAAGAGAAATCCCAACCAACTCAAGCAGTCCGGAGGTTCCATTACGGGCCGGGATAATCTTGTGCGTTTGGTGATCGAGAAGGCAACGGGAGCCAAATGGGTGTTTGTCTCATTTCCGAGCGGCGGGGAGCGAATTGCCAATCTCCTCGGCGGGCATGTGGACGCCATGGTCATCGAGCCTCAAGAGGCCGGCGAACATATCAAGGCGGGGAATATGAGAGTCATCGCCGCTTTGACTGACAAGCGCCTGCCGTCATTTCCCAATGTTCCGACACTCAAAGAGCAAGGCATCGATGTTCCGGTCATACCTCAAGCGCGCGGCATCCTGGCTCCGCCGGGAGTGCCGAAGGAAGTGATCCTGTATTGGGAGGGGGTCTTTGAACGCTTCGTCAAAAGCGCCGGCTGGAAGCAGTATCTCGAGCAGAACCAATTCGAGGACGGTTATCTCAAGGGTCCGGCGTTGAATAAGTTCTTCGACGAACTGGCCGTTAAAATGCGCGAGGTGCTCAAAGAGGCCGGCGCCAAGGTCGTGCGGTAGTCTTCGCTTATGAATTCCACACACCGCCTGGCGCGCTATGCCCTCGAGCTGAATTATCGGCAGATTCCCACGGCAGTGATCGATCGGGCCAAGGCCTGCATCTTGGATACGCTCGCGGTCTCATTGTACGGCTCGACGAAGGCATGGAGCCGGACCGTTAGCGAATTCGTCCGGGACACGGGTGTTACGGGTCACTCAACCGTTTTGGGAGAGAGTTGGAAGGCCCAAGCAGCGCAAGCGACGCTGGCCAACGGCGTCATGGCCCATGCTTTCGAGCTCGACAACGTGCGCCAGCCCGGCGCCGGAGTTCATCCGGGGGCAACTGCTTTTCTTCCGGCGTTCGCGATGGCCGAAGAAAGGAAGGCCGACGGCAAAGCGTTGCTTACCGCATTCGTTGCCGCCTGCGAGGTGATGTCGCGCATCGGCGTCGCGGCGGGAAATTCCCTCGAGAGACGAGGCTTTCACGCTCCCGGATTGACCGGCACCTTCGGCGCGGCCGTCGCGGCGGGTCGCCTGCTTAGCCTGAACCAAAAAGAGATGGTCAACGCTCTGGGAATCGCCGGTTCCTATTCCGGTGGGCTCATCGAGTTTTCTCGCTGCCAGGAAGGAGCCATGATCAAGCGGCTTCATCTCGGTAAAGCAGCGGAGGGAGGCGTGACCGCCGCCCTGTTGGCGAGCAGAGGCTTTGCCGGACCGGAAAGCATTCTCGAAGGAAAGTTTGGTTTTTGCCGGACGTTCTCCGATTCTCCCAAGCTTTCCTATCTCACCCATCGCTTGGGGCGAACATACGAAAGCCTCAATATCTGTATCAAGCGTTGCGCTTGCCACATCAACGCTCACGCGCCCATCGAAGCGCTGCAAAAGCTCCGAGAGCAAATCAATTTCAATCCCCAAGATATTCGTGAAATCGTCGTTGGCGGCATCGAAAAGCTGCTGACCCACCACGCCATCTATCAGCCGAAGGATTTGATGATGGCGCAGTACAGCATACCCTTTTGCGTCGCGCTCAGCGTCTACTGCGATCCGACCGATCCGGAGAGTTTCGATGATGCCAAGCTTAAGGATAAAAGGATTCTCGCCATGATGCGCAAGGTCCGTCTCAAGGTTGACCATGAAATCGAACAAGAGGGATGGGACCGGGCGGCGCGAGTGACGGTCGGTCTCGGGACGAAGAAACATCAGGCTCTGGTGATTCATTTCAAGGGGACGCCGAAGAACCCCATGTCCGATCTCGAGGTGGCGGAAAAAGCGCGAAAACTGGTCCGTCCGGCGCTCTCGGAGAATCAATTGGGCCGCCTGGTGGAGACCATCCACAATTTGGAAAAGATCGATGATGTGTCAAAGATAGGCGAGCTTCTCCGAACGCAATGATTAAAATCGCTGCCATCGATACCTATCCGTTGGTGCTGCCGGTTAGAGAGATTTATGGGGGCGCCGCCGGTTTTCTCGAAGACTGCCGCTCTTTGATCGTGCGCGTCGAAGTCGAAGACGGCATCGAAGGCTGGGGGGAAGCGACACAGGGGCGCCCCGGTAACACTTATGAGACTTTGGAAACCATGGCGATCATGGCGCGGAGCTATTTCGCCCCGGCGCTGATCGGGATGAACCTTGACGATACCGGCGCCGTGCTTGGCAAGTTGCATGCGGTCCGCTCCGGCCATCCGATGGCCAAAGCCGCTCTTGAGACTGCGCTCTATGATGCCCTGGCGAAATTCTATCATGTGCCGCTTTACCGTCTGCTCGGCGGCCCCTATCGAAAAGAAATAGAATTGGTGGGCGGACTCGGCATGGATTTGGCGCGCGATGCGATCGCCGCTCGCGCCCGCGAGCTCAAAGCCGCAGGCTTTAGAACTTTCAAGATTAAGATCGGTCAGAAAGATTACCGGCAAGATATAGAAAGAGTTCGCGCCGTGCGCGAGGCCGTCGGCGCGGAGGCGATTATCCGCGTCGATGGTAACGCCGCCTACTCCTTTGCCGACGCCCACTCGGTGTTGAGGGAATTAGCTTGCTTTAAGATCGCAGACGCCGAGCAACCGCTTGCGCGAGGGGACCTCAAGCGCCTTGCCGAGCTACGCAGGTCAACCGGCATCTCCATCGCGGCACAGGAAAGTATCAGTTCGCCGGAGGACGCCCTGCGAGTCTTAGAGGCAGATGCCGCCGATCTCGTGAAAATCAAACTTACGCATATCGGCGGCTTCCACAACGGAATCCAGGTCGCTGCGATCTTCGGCGCGAAAGCGCTTCCGGTCGTCATGGGACAGGGCAGCGCCTGTACGCCGGTTTTATCCGCGGCCGAGATGCATCTCCATGCCTCGTTAAAAAACGCCCAGCCGGGGGGAGAAATGACGGGTTTTCTACGGCTGGGCGAACAGGTCATCATCGGTTCAATCAAAGTCCAAAACGGCAGAGCCCTGTTGAACGACAAACCAGGGTTAGGCGTTGAGGTCAACAAGCAAGAGCTAATGCAGATCGCCCGGCGTATCTAGCCAAGGTTTACTCGGAAGATCGGACATCACTTCAAGTCAAAGGGCGATCCGCTGCGGTCGTAAGGCTCATCGGTAAGCGACAATCTTTGGAGCGAACCACAGAATAACTGACTGCTGCCTGGATATTATGCAATTGCCTCTAACCTGGGCACTCCTTTTGTCTAATCGTTATGCAGCGCTGAAAAAAACCTTTGACATTTCAAGAATAATCTCATAACCAGCTACCTTGGTATACGAGTTGCTGGTGCGCCTATTGTTTAATCACTCAGCGAGCTGAAATTTGTGTCGCCTACTACTTGAAGGGAGGATTCGTTGTGGTGCAAGCAAAAAAAATCTGTAACGTTTGGTTGTTGGTTCTATGGTTCGTCGCGGCGTTGGTTCCGGCTCTCTCGCACGCTCAAGAATCGCCGCAAGCGCCACCTCCCGCACCCGCCGTCACAGCGCCGGCGCCAGCCGCTCCCGCTGCTGCTCCCGCGCCGCAACCGAAGCTCGACAAGGGCGATACCGCTTGGATGCTAACCTCATCCGCCTTGGTCCTGATGATGACGATCCCAGGTCTGTTTCTTTTCTACGGAGGTTTGGTGCGAAGCAAAAACGCTCTCGGCACCATCATGCATAGCTTTATCATCGTCGCGGTAATTACGATTCAATGGGCGTTATGGGGCTATAGCCTGGCTTTCGGCCCCGATGTCGGTGGAATCATCGGCAGCTTAGCCTGGTTTGGTTTGAACGGAGTCGGTGCTGAGCCCAACGCGGACTACGCGGCGACCATTCCCCACGGCGCGTTCATGATCTACCAAATGATGTTCGCCATAATTACCCCGGCCTTGATTACCGGAGCGTTTGCCGAGCGTGTTAAGTTCGGCTCGTTTCTTGTTTTTATCGTCCTATGGGCAACGTTTATCTATGATCCGCTCGCGCACTGGGTGTGGGGTGTCAAAGGATGGCTGCGTGAAATGGGCGCCCTCGACTTCGCGGGTGGGACGGTGGTTCACATTAGCTCGGGCGCGTCGGCTCTTGTCGCCGCTATAATGTTTGGCCGGCGCATCGGCTATGGCCAGGAAGCGATGCCGCCACATAATCTGCCGTTCAGCGTGATCGGCGCGGGGCTGTTGTGGGTTGGCTGGTTTGGCTTCAACGCCGGAAGCGCGCTTGCGGCGGACGGTTTGGCGACATCTGCGTTTGTGGCGACCCATATCGCGACGGCCGCAGCCGCGCTGTCGTGGATGGCGATGGACTGGATTTTCAGAGGCAAACCGACGGTCTTAGGCGCTGCCAGCGGCGCGGTTGCTGGCTTGGTTGCGATAACGCCGGGCTCCGGGTTCGTCGGACCGATGTCCGCGATCTGGATCGGCATCGGTGGCGGAGTGCTTTGCTCGATCGCTTGCAGCCTGAAGCCAAGACTCGGTTACGATGATTCCCTGGACGTCGTTGGCGTGCACGGAGTTGGCGGAACCTGGGGCGCCCTTGCGACGGGCCTTTTCGCTTCGAAACTGATAAATCCGGCCGGCAACGACGGCCTGTTCTTCGGTAATCCGGGACAGCTTGGGACTCAATTTGTTTCGGTTGCCGCGACCTGGATTCTCGCGGTCGTTGGGACGATGATTCTTCTGTCCATTGTCAAGGCCATCATGGGTCTAAGGGTCGCTGACGATGAGGAACGGATGGGCTTGGACTTAAGCCAGCACAACGAGCGGGCCTATGAATAATTGAAACCTTCGAGGGGGGTAGCTCTCGGCTAAGGAATGTGATAACAAAATCAAGTTTTCAATTTCATTTACGACACAAAGGAGAAAGGTAACATGCCAGCCAAAGACGCCTTAGAGATGGCGAAGAAGAACAAAGCGGAGATTGTGGATCTAAAGTTTATCGACGTGCCGGGGCTATGGCAGCATTTTTCCATCCCGGCCACCGAGCTATCGGCGGAGATATTCGAAGACGGGTTGGGGTTCGATGGCTCGAGCATCCGGGGATTTCAGTCGATCAACGAATCCGACATGATTCTCATCCCCGACCCCGACACCGCGATGATGGATCCGTTTAGCGAGCACTCCACCATCAGCTTTATCTGTAACGTATTGGACGCCATCACCCGCGAGCCGTATACCAGAGATCCCAGGTACGTCGCCCAGAAAGCCGAGAAGTATTTAAAGTCCACCGGGCTTGCCGACATCAGCTACTGGGGGCCCGAGATCGAGTTTTTCATCTTCGACAGCATTCGGTTCGACCAGAACCATCACGAGGGTTACTATCACATCGACTCGGAGGAGGGTTTTTGGAACGCCGGCAAAGACAGCGGAGCGAACCTGGGCTATAAGATCCGGTACAAAGAGGGCTACTTTCCGGTGCCGCCGATGGACCAGTACCAGGATTTGCGCTCCGAGATGGTCTTGAACCTGGAGAAGTGCGGGGTCAAGATCGAAGTGCACCACCATGAGGTGGGCACCGCCGGGCAGACCGAGATCGACATGCGGTTTGACACCATGACCAGGATGGCCGACAAGGTGTTGCTCTATAAGTACGTGATCAAGAACACCGCCAAAAAGCGGGGCAAAGTGGTCACGGTCATGCCCAAGCCGTTGTTTCAAGACAACGGTTCCGGCATGCACTGTCATCAGAGTCTGTGGAAGGCGGGGAAGAATATCTTCTACGACAAGAAGGGCTACGGGCTGATCAGCGACACGGCGATCAGCGACACGGCCAGATACTACATCGGAGGGCTGCTCAAGCACGCCCATGCGCTATGCGGCTTCATCGCCCCGACGACTAACTCTTACAGGAGACTGGTCCCCGGCTATGAAGCGCCGATCAATCTGGTGTACTCGGCCCGAAACAGGAGCGCCTGTGTGAGAATTCCCATGTACTCCACCAGCGAGAAGGCCAAGCGGTTGGAGTTTAGGACTCCCGATCCCAGTTGCAACCCGTACTTTGCCTTTCCGGCGATGCTGATGGCCGGGCTGGATGGGATCCGTAACAAGATTGAGCCGCCGAAACCGATCGACAAGAATCTCTACGAGTTGGAGCCCGAAGAGGCGGCCAAGGTAAAATCGATGCCGGGGTCGCTTGACGAGGCACTGGACGCACTGGAAAAGGACCATGACTTTTTGCTGAGAGGGGATGTATTTACCAAGGACGTGATCGAGACCTGGCTGGA
>JACPFE010000083.1 GCA_016183145.1 Deltaproteobacteria bacterium
ATCATCAGGGCTTGCTGCTCAAGCGCATGGAAGAAGCCGTCGACGGCGATTACCAAAAGTACTCCGTCGAGCCGGGAAGCTACACGCGCAAACATTTCTTCGGAAGATATCCCGAACTCGCCGAAATGGTCCATCATCTGAGCGACGATCAGATTCACAAGCTGCTGCGCGGCGGACACGATCCGGAAAAAGTCTACGCGGCGTATAAAGCCGCCGTCGATCACCGAGGCGCGCCCACCGTCATCCTGGCGAAAACGGTCAAAGGTTATGGTCTCGGCGAGGCCGGCGAGGGCCGCAACATCACCCATCAACAAAAAAAACTCAACGAGCGCGAGCTGCGCGAGTTCCGCTCGCGCTTCGACATTCCGCTCGCCGATGAAGAAGTCGTCGAGACTCCTTTTTACCGCCCGCCTTTGGACAGCGCGGAGACGCGCTACGTGCTGGAACGGCGCAAGCATCTGGGCGGCTTTATCCCCCAGCGCCGGGTCAAAGCCGCCGCTCTGACCCCGCCTGACACGAGCATGTACGCCGAACTGCTCAAAGGCTCCGGCCAGCATGCCATGTCCACCACCATGGTGATGGTGCGGCTCTTAAGCCGTCTTCTGAGCCATGATGCAATCGGCAAGCGCATCGTGCCGATCATCCCCGACGAAGCGCGCACCTTCGGCATGGACGCGCTTTTCCGCCAAGTCGGCATCTACTCTTCCAAAGGACAACTCTACGAACCGGTCGATCGCGAGTCCCTGCTCTACTACAACGAAGTCAAAGACGGACAAATCCTCGAAGAAGGCATCACCGAAGCGGGCGCCATGTCGTCCTTTATCGCTGCCGGCGCTGCCTACGCCAATTTCGGCATCAACATGATTCCGTTCTACTTTTACTATTCGATGTTCGGCTTCCAGCGCATCGGCGATTTGATGTGGGCCGCGGCCGACAGCAAGGCCAAGGGTTTTCTCTGCGGCGCCACCGCCGGGCGCACGACGCTCAACGGCGAAGGGTTGCAACACCAGGACGGCCATAGCCACATCCTGGCGAGCACCATCCCGACGCTGCTGACTTACGACCCCGGTTTCGGCTATGAGATCGCCGTCATCGTGCGCGACGGGTTGAGACGGCTTTATGTGGAGGGCGAGGAATATTTTTACTATCTGACCCTCTACAACGAGAATTATGAAATGCCCGCGATGCCCGACGGCGCGGAGCCGGGAATTTTAAAGGGCCTGTACCGGCTCAAAGCGGCGCCCAAAGGGAAACAGCATAAAGCGCATATCTTCGCCAGCGGACCGCTCTTGAGGGAAGCCCTAGGCGCGCAGGACATTTTGGCCGAGCACTTCGACGTGTCGGCGGACGTCTGGAGCGCCACCAGTTATAAGCAACTACGCGGCGAGGCCTTGCGGGTCAAGCGCTGGAACATGCTCCATCCCACGGCGCCGAAAAAGTCATCTTATTTAGAGACCACGCTGCAAAACGAGGAAGGTGTCTTTGTCGCGGTCTCCGACTATATGAAAATGGTTCCCGATCAGATCGCGCCCTGGGTGCCCGGCGGTCTCATGAGCCTGGGAACGGATGGCTTCGGCCGCAGCGACACCCGTGAGAACCTCCGACGATTTTTCGAGGTCGACGCGGAGCTCACCGTGATCGCGACCTTGTACGCCCTCTACCAGAAAGGCTCTCTGGCCGGCGAAAAAGTCGAAACGGCGATCAAGAGACTCGGCGTCGATCCGGAAAAATCATTTCCATTCTATCTCTAGATTCTTGCCTGTGAAATGTTGAACAAAACGACTGCAAGAAAATTTATCCCGCCAAGACGCCAAGGCGCAAAGTGACACTCGGTGTCATTTCGACCGAAGGGAGAAATCCTTGTTTCGAGCAAAGCGAGAAATCTTTTTCTTAGATCCCTCGCGTTCGCTCGGGATGACGGACCTCGGCCCGTCACTTCGCGTCTTTGCGCCTTTGCGGGAGACATGGTTTTTCCGATCTCGTCTTCGTTTCCGAATTTAAAATACTTTTGGCTAGATTTCATTCCCTGAACAGCGCACGCACTCACCATGGACGTTAAGCTTCCGCAACTGGCTGAAGGTGTCGAGTCCGGCACGGTGGTCAATATTCTGGTCGCCGAGGGACAGGATATCAAAAAGGATCAGCCGATCATGGAGCTGGAGACGCAGAAGGCGGTGGGCTCCATTCCCGCGCCGGCGTCCGGCATCGTCACCAAGATCCACGTGAAAGAAGGAATGGAAATAAGCGTGGGGCATTTGCTAATCACCATCCGGGAGGCCGCCGGTGAGGCCGCTACGTCGCCTCCTGCGGCGGCGCCGTCACCGGTGGAGCGGCGTGCACCTGAAACGTTTTCGCGGCGCCAACCGGAAAGTCGGGAGGTTACGCCTCTCTCATACCGTCACCAATCCCCGAGCGGAGCGCCTCCGCCCGCAGCTCCTTCGATCCGCAAGATCGCTCTCGATCTCGGTATCGACTTGAGCCGCGTCAAAGGCAGCGAAGCCGGCGGCAGGATCGTTCTTGAAGACCTGCGCACATACATCCGCCGGCTCCAGCAGATCGCCGATGCCGGCGCGACGCAACCGTTGGTCCAAGCGGCGCCTGCGCCGCCGCGCAGCGAAGTCGAGGACTTTTCGAAATGGGGCACCGTCCGGCGCGAGAAGATGTCAGCGCTACGACGCACGGTCAGCCGGCGCATGGTGGAATCCTGGACGATGATCCCCAAGATCAATCAGTTCGATGACGCGGACATTACCGCGCTCTTGGCGCTGCGCAAAAAGCATGCCCCGGCTTATCAAAAAAAAGGCGCGCACCTGACCTTGACCTCGTTCCTGTTGAAGGCGGTCGCCGCTGCGCTCATTAAACATCCGCGGGCCAACGCCAGCGTCGACGAGGCAGCCGGCGAAATCGTCTTCAAAGACTACCGCCACATCGGCGTCGCCGTGGATACGGAGGCCGGCTTGATCGTCCCGGTGCTGCGCGACGTCGACAAGAAAAATCTTCTCGATATCTCCCGCGAGCTTGGCGCCATCACCGAGAAAACCCGGCAGCGTAAGATTTCCCTCGAGGAGCTTCAGGGTGGGACTTTTGCGATCTCCAACCAGGGGAGCATCGGCGGCGGCCATTTCACCCCGATCATATACTCGCCCCAGGTCGCAATCCTCGGCGTGGGGCAAGGGAGCCCCAAGCCCGTCGTCGTGGACGGCAAGATCGCGATTCGCACCCTGCTGCCTCTTTGTCTCTCCTACGATCATCGCGTGCTCGACGGCGCCGACGCGGTGCGTTTTTTGCGCGAAATCATCGCCGGCCTGGAATCCTTCCCGGAGGCCGATGTTAGAATTAACTGAGTGTCTTCAGAATTTATTCTGGGTATCATGACCAACGCTGTTTCAACGACGAAAACTTTACTCACCACGAAGCACACGAAGGTTTCGGAAATTTTGTTCCTATACTTCGTGCTCTTGCCCCGTGGAATACCAGGCCGCAATTCCACCGGGCGAGTGTCCTCCTTTGAAAATACCCGTTTGGGGATGAGAACGAAGAGGCCCGCCTGGGTTCCGTCATACCCGCGAAAGCGGGTATCCAGGCTAATTCGGCGTCATACCCGCGAAAGCGGGTATCCAGGCTAATTCGGCCCAACAAACCTGGATTCCCGCGTGCGCGGGAATGACGAGTCGAGGAGGGCACCCTGTGGAAGGAAATCCCTCCATTTTCATCCTCGGCGGGCGAGCGTAAGATCATGGCACACTTCGTGGTGAAAACTGTCCTCGGGGTTTCTCCCACAGTACGCACAGAAAACCTCTAACTGAAAACACCCATGGAACCCATCAAAACTGAAATCGTCGTTCTCGGCGCGGGACCCGGCGGCTACGCCGCCGCCTTCTATGCCGCCGACAGAGGCAAGAAGGTCACTCTCGTCGAACAAAACCCGCGCCTGGGCGGCGTCTGCCTGAACGCTGGCTGTATCCCTTCGAAAGCCTTGCTCCATGCCACGGAGATCCTGCGCGATGCCAAGGACTCGGCGGCGCGCGGCATTGAATTCGGCGCGCCCAAGATCGATCTCGACAAACTGCGCGCCTGGAAGGAATCGATACTCGATAAACTGGGCCAGGGTATCAAAGGGTTGGCGCAAAAGCGGGGCGTACAACTCGTCCATGGACGGGGCTATTTCGAAGATTCGCAAACGCTCCGGGTCGAGACCGCCGAGGGGCAAAGGTTCATCAACTACGATACCGCGATCATCGCGGTGGGTTCCAAGGCGGCGCTGCCGTCGGCCTTCGACCTCGGCAACAAGCGCATCATGACCTCGACGGAGGCTTTGGAAATCCAGGACGTGCCGGGCGACCTCTTGGTGGTAGGCGGAGGCTACATCGGCATGGAGCTGGGGACGGTTTACGCCGCCCTGGGCAGCAAGGTCGTGGTGTTGGAAGCCTTGCCTTCGATACTCACGGGCGTCGATCCCGATCTCGTCCGCCCGGTCAGCCGCGGCGCGCAAAAAGCCTTCAAGGAAATCCGCGTTAACACCAAAGTGCTCAAGATGGCCACTGCCGGAAAACGGATCAAAGTCACCATCCAGTTGGCCGGCGAGCAGCGCGAAGAGCTTTACGACCGCGTGTTGGTCAGCGTCGGGCGCGTCCCCAATATCAGCAACATAGGGCTGGAAAATACCAAGGTCGCCAAAGACGACAAAGGCTTCATCAAGTGCAACGCCAGCCAGCAAACCGACGACCCGCATATCTATGCCATCGGCGACGCTGGCGGCGGCGTGCTGCTGGCTCACCGGGCAAGCAAACAAGCGCGCATCGCCGTGGAGGCGATCCTGGGCGAGCCCAGCGTTTTTGAAAACATCGTGATTCCCGCGGTGGTCTTCACTCAACCCGAAGTCGCCTGGTGCGGCCTGACGGAAAGCGAAGCCAAGCAAAAGGAAATCGAGTTCAAAGTCGCGAAGTTTTTGTGGGGCGCGTCCGGCCGGGCTCTCACCTTGGATCGCCCGGACGGCCTGACCAAACTCATCATCGAACCCGAAACCGAACGGATCCTCGGCGTCGGCATCGTCGGCTCCGGCGCGGGGGAATTGATCAGCGAAGGCGTTTTGGCCGTTGAAATGGGTGCCACCGCGCGCGACCTCGCCGATTCGGTCCATCCCCATCCGACGCTTTCGGAAACGCTGATGGAAGCCGCGGAGACTTTCTACGGAACAGCGACGCATACGCTCTCGAAGCCGGCGGCTTCTTGAGTTCAACGTTCAAGGTTCAATGTTCAAGGTTTCCCGAAACGTTGAATCCGAATCTTCAAACATTGAACTTTGAACCCGGAACATTGAACAAGTTATTTAACCTTGAACCTGGAACCTTGAACTGAATTATGTCCTGATTCCCCAAGGTACGTTCATGGCCGATCAATCGCCACGACTTTTTCTCATCGACGGCAGCTCCTACATCTTTCGCGCCTTCTTCGCGATTCCGCCGCTCTCGAACGCCGCCGGACTGCCAACCAACGCGATCTACGGATTCACCAATATTTTACTTAAGCTGCTAAAACAGTATCAACCCGAATACGTCGTCGTTGCGTTGGACGCCGGACGGGAGACGTTTCGCAATGAGATGTTCGCCGATTACAAGAGCAACCGGCCGGAAGCGCCCGCCGAGCTTATTCCCCAGTTCCCTTATTTCCGCAAAGTTCTCGATGCTCTTAATGTCCCACTGATCGAGCTGCCCGGATACGAAGCCGATGACATCATCGCTACGCTTTGCGGCGCGATGTCGGGCAAAGGCTGCGAAGTCATCGTCGTTTCCAGCGACAAGGATCTGATGCAGCTCGTCACCGACGGCATTCGCTTGCTCGACAGCGCCAAAGACCGCTGGATCGGCGCCGAGGAAGTAAAAGGCAAATTCGGCGTCGAGCCGGAAAAAGTTGTCGAAGTGATGGGTCTTATGGGCGATCCGGTGGATAATATTCCCGGCGTCAAAGGCATCGGCGAGAAAACCGCCATCGCTTTAATCCAGCAATTTCAGACTCTGGAAAATCTATTCGACCATCTCGACGAAGTCGAGCAAATGAAACTGCGCGGCGCGGCCCGCATTCGCAAGGCCCTCGATGCGGGAAAGGAAGCGGCCTTCCTAAGCCGTCAACTGGCAACCGTAAAAAACGACGTGCCGATCGCAATCAGCCTGGAGGATTTGCACTTTCGCGGGCTGGACAAAGAAAAACTACAGCCGCTCTTTGCCGAGCTGGAATTCACGCAACTTCTTAAGACTTTAGAGAATCAAGGCTGAACACGCCCCGCAACATTCTCCGCCCGCTTCTTTTTGAGTTTCAACACCTTTTTCCCTCAGTCCAACGTCGCTGGCGGATATTTATTCCATTTCAAATGCTGGATGGTATAATTGGACTAAAGAGGGGGTGTCGTGAATATGAATCCCTCCACCCGAGAAATCTCCGGAGCTGGCCTGACAATAGAGCAGGTCGCTTCGGTGGCCCGCCGAAGCGTACGCGTTGAGCTTACTTCAAACACCGGCGCAAGAGAGAAAATTTCTGCATCTCGACAGCTTCTCGAAAAAAAATTAGCGGACGGAGAAGTCATCTACGGGGTCAACACGGGATTTGGCGGAAACGTGCGTTTTCTCATTCCTCATAACGATTTGCCCTTCCACCAGGAAAATCTTTTTCGTTCCCTCACCTGCGGCGTTGGCCAACCGCTTGCGGAGGACGCGGTCCGCGCCGCCATGCTCCTGAGGGCGAATGCTCTCGCCAAAGGCCTTTCCGGGGTCAGAGTAGAAATCATCGAGCGCATGGTTGATCTCCTCAACCACGGGATTACGCCGGTCGTACCACGTTACGGTTCCGTGGGAGCGAGCGGGGATTTAATTCCTTCCGCCTACATCGGCCGCGTCTTGCTAGGCCAAGGAGAGGTCCACTATCAGGGCAAGACGGTCGCGGCCGCTGAAGCCCTGCAAAGCGCCAAGTTGAAACGCGTCAAACTCAAAGCCAAAGAAGGGCTCGCGCTAATCAATGGCACGACGGTGATGACGGGCATCGGCGCTCTGGTGATCCATGATGGAATTTACCTTGCCCTCCTAGTGCTTGCCTGCGCGAGCATAGCTATCGAGGCGCTACGGGCCGCTGATGACCCGTTTTTAGAAGCTATCCATCGGGCCAAGAATCACCCGGGCCAGATGGATGCGGCGGAGGTCTGCCGCAAGCTGATCTACCAGAGCCGCTATGTCCGTAATCTCGACGAGATTCGGGAGAAGATGGGCCAGGCACGCGAAGCGGCCGAGGGAAAGGTCGTGCGATCGGAAGAAGCGATCCAGAGTCCCTATTCACTGCGCTGCGCGCCCCAGGGAATCGGCCCCATGCTAGATGCTTTGCGTGGGCATCGGCTCGTTTTGGAGCGCGAGATCAATTCGGTCAACGACAACCCTCTCATCGACCCGACCGAGGGCCGTGTTTACCACACGGGCAATTTCTACGGCGGCCACGTTGCTCGCGCGCTCGACAGTTGGAAAATCGATCTTGCGACCCTGGCCAATTGGCTTCACTCCATCATGGCCCTGCTCGTCGATGATAGATTCAGCAACGGGCTTCCTCCCAACCTATCGCGGAATCCGGGGGTGTCGTCCGGCTTTAAAGGGATGCAGCTTTGTCTAACGAGTTTGGTCTGCGCCATGCGTCACTTGGCTAACCCGAGCATGATCCATACCCTGCCGACCGAACAGTACAATCAGGACATGGTCAGTCTGGGAGCCCACGCGGCCCTGACCGCGATGGATATGACGACGATAGCGCAAGATGCCGCCGCCATCGTACTGATCACCCTTTGTCAGGCCATCGACCTACGGGGTGGCGGCGCAGGGCTCGGCAAAGGGAGCCGCGCGGTTTACGAGGCAATCAGAAGCGAAGTTGCGTTCCTCGACGAGGACCGTGCTATGGACGGCGAAATTAAGAAGGTGACCGAATTGATCAACAAGAGATTGATTCCTCTTCCCGTGCTGTAGGGGGAACTATGAACATTTTCGATTCCCTGGAGCGCAGCAAGAGCTATCTCCCCGACAAAGAGGCCGTCATTTTCGGCGCCACCGGAATCACCTACCGGGATCTTTACGAGCGAGTGTGCCGCTTAAGTTCGACCTTACAGGCGGACTGTAACATACAGCAAGGAGACCGAGTCGCGCTTTTTCTCCCCAATGTGCCCGACTTCATTTTTTCCTACTACGCGGTGGTCCGCCTCGGAGCGATTGCGGTCTCGTTGAATGTCATGTTCAAGCGCGACGAGCTGAAATTCATTCTGAATGATTCCGAGGCGAAGCTCTTGATCACGACGCCGCAACTTTTGGAACAGGTGCCGGAGGCAAGCGATGTCCCAGCTTTAAAAACCCTACTCTGTACCGGAAAAGCGGACCGCGCCGGGGTGGTCGAACTGAGCAAGTTGCTGTCATCGGCTTCACCGCCCACCCCCAAGTCCAACGTGGGGAGCGACTCGGCAGCAGCTATCCTCTACACCTCCGGGACGACGGGCAAGCCCAAGGGAGTCGTTCTCTCCCAGGGGAACCTGATTTCAAACGTCTACGCTACCCATCACCATACCAGAATGGTTTCCACCGACAGACTCATCTGCTACCTCCCGCTGTTTCACTGCTTCGGGCAAAACTTCATCATGAACGCCTCGGTGAACGCCGGGGCAACGCTGGTTCTGCACGAGCGCTTCCAGCCCGATGAGATCGTGGATTCGATAAAGGCCAACGCCGTCACAATGTTCTTCGGCGTCCCCACCGTCTATTCGCGTTTCTTGACGCTACCCAACTTGGAAGATCCGCTTCGTACGGTGCGTTATTATTTTACCGCCGCCGCGCCGATGCCCGTCGGAGTCGCACGCCGTTGGCGTGAACGGTTTGACGCGATCATTTACGAAGGCTATGGCCTCACCGAAACCTCTCCCTTCGCCTCTTACAATCACGACTTTGTCTATCGCGAGGGGAGCGTCGGCAGTCCCATTGAAAACGTTGAGATGAAAATCGTCGATCCTGAGGGACATGATCTTCCACAGGAGGAATTGGGCGAGATCACCATTAAAGGACCGAACGTTATGCAAGGCTACTTCCGCCGCCCGGAAGAGACGGCCCAGGTGATGCGCGAGGGATGGTTTCTCACCGGCGACATCGGACAAACGGATGCCGACGGCTACTTTTACCTGGTGGACCGGGCCAAGGATATGATCAATGTCGCCGGCTTTAAGGTATGGCCGCGGGAGGTCGAGGAACTCTTAATGAAACATCCGGCCGTCGCCGAAGCCGCGGTGATCGGCATTCCCGACCCCGACTCAGGAGAGGCGGTCAAGGCCTTTGCGGTCCTGAAGGCGGGCGCGCCCGCGACGGAACAGGAATTGACAGAGTTCTGCCGTACCCGTATCGCGGTCTACAAGGCGCCCCGTTTTGTCGAGTTCATCGATGCCCTGCCGAGAAATCCCTCGGGAAAAATTCTCAAACGAGAGCTTAGAGCGCGGGAGCGGAATATTAAAGAGGCCGTCGGTCTAACTTCTGCCGCTGCGGGCCGCTGATATGTCGGATCGCGTCTCCATAATCGGCATCGGCTTCACCTCGCTCAAGCGGTCAACACCCCATCAGTCCTTCAAGGAGTTGATGTTCGAAGCGGCACAAAAGGCGTATCGCGACGCAGGAGTCCAAGCGAGCGAGATCGATTCTTTCGTAACCTGCGCCGAGGATCTCAACGAGGGGCTGTCGATTTTCGATGAGTACACGCCCGATCAGCTCGGCGCGGCGCGAAAGCCGATGCATACGCTCACTCAGGACGGTCTCCATGGGATCGGGGACGCGGTCATGCAGATCCGCGCCGGGATCGCCGCCACTGTCGCCGTCGAGGCCCACAGCAAAGCGTCGAACATACTGACGCCGGACTGGCTGCTCGATTATGCCATGGATCCGATTTTCAATCGGCCGCTCGGCTTTAATCCGCACGCGCTGGCCGCCCTCGAAATGAACCTTTTTCTTAATGAATCGGGAATCGGTTTCGATCACTGCGCCGAGGTCGTGGTGAAAAACCGCGCCAATGCGCTTGTCAATCCTGTCGCCGCTTATCCGCTCGACATGACATCGACCAGCGTAAACTCCTCGCCCTATTTCGCCTATCCCCTGCGCGAAGCGGAAATGGCCAGACATGCCGATGGAGCGGTGGTCGTTGTTCTGGCCAACGAAGCAATCAAATCGCGGGCAAAGCCGGTTTGGGTTTTGGGCGCGGGTTTTGCCAACGATAGCGGGACGGTTGAGTCGCGCGACTGGCGCAAAGCGGTTTACGCGGAGATCGCCGCTAAGCAAGCCTATCGACAGGCTTCAATTAAAGATCCACGAGAGATCGACTTCTTTGAAGTGGACGACACCTACGCTTACAAGGAACTCCAGCATCTCATCGCCCTTGGTCTGTATGCCGAGCCCGCGCAGGCGGCGCGGGCGCTCGAGTCCGGCGAAACCCAGACCGGCGGCAAAACTCCGGTCAATGTTTCCGGCGGCGCTTTAGGTATGGGGCTGGCGCTGGAGGCCGCCGGGCTCTATCGCATCGTCGAGCTGGTTCTGCAGATCCGTGGTCAGGCGGGCCCGCGCCAGTTGTCGCGGGTTAAAATCGGCCTGGCGCAATCCTGGCGCGGCGTGCCGACAACGAGCGGCGCAGTGGTCATTCTGGGTTCGGAGTGAAAGCATGGCTCGACGCAGGGTCGCCGTCATCGGCGCGGGAATGACTAAATTCATGCGCAGGGCTTTGGAGACGCCCAAGGAGCTCGCTTGGATGGCTGCCCGCGCCGCGCTCGAATCCGCCGAGATGAAACTCGACCAGATCGATTGCGTCGTCTCCGGCAGCGCGCCGGATGCCTTCGACGGGCTGCACATGAAAGGCGAATATCTCTCGGACGGCTGCGGCGCCTGGAAGAAACCTTACCTGCGCTGCTACGTCGGTGGCGGAACCGGCGTCTACGCCGTGGCGCAGGCCTGGTTTCACGTCGCCTCCGGACTGTTCGACACCGCCCTGGTGGTCTGCGAGGAAAAAATGTCGAGTTGCCTGCCTCATCCCCAGGCGGCTTTTCTTACGATCTTCGACCCCATCACCGAACAGCCCCTCAAGCCCAACCTGCTGTGGATTTTCGCTCTCGAGCAAACCCGCTACATGCAAACCTATGGCATTGCGCTCGAAGACATCGCGCGCGTATCGGTCAAGAATAAACGCAACGCCTTGGGTCACCCGGCCGCGCAGCTCGGCGCGGATCTTACGGTCAAAGATGTCCTGGCTTCCGAAGTGATGGCATGGCCCGTGCACCGTCTCATGGTGAGCCCCACCAGCGACGGCGCCGCCGCGGTGATTCTTGCGGGCGAAGAAACGGCCCGGCGCGCCAGCGACAGGCCCGTCTGGATTCAGGGTGTGGGCTGGTGCCTGGATACCGCCTACTGGACCAATCGTGATCTCGCCTATCCAGAGTATTTGGAGAAAGCCGCGTGGATGGCCTACCGCATGGCCGGAATTCGCGAGCCCCGCAAGGAAATCAATATCGCGGAGCCCTATGATCCATTCGCCTACAAGGAGCTCCATCATCTGGAGGGCTTACAACTGGCGCCCAGAGGCCAGGCGCCGAAACTTCTCGCCGACGGCGTTTTCGATCGCAACGGTGACTTGCCGGTCACGCCGTCCGGCGGGCTCCTGGGCGTGGGAAACCCCATCGCCGCCGCCGGGACGATGAAGATCTGCGAGTTGTTTTGGCAATTGCGCGGCGAAGCCGGCGCGCGCCAGGTGCCAGGAAAACCTGAGCGAGGCGTAGCGCAGGCGTGGGGCGATCTGATGCAAGTAGGAACGGTAGTCGTCTTGGGGACGAAAAAACCGGACTAGAAACATATTCAAACCGTTCAAGTCGTTCAAGCGGTTCAAACCGTCTTTCGGACTGGATACATTCAACATGCAACCACATCATTGGAAGTCTTAGACGACTTGAACGTCCGAACCTCCGAAACGGCTTGAACGAGACATTATGACAAAGAATTTTGGTGGTACGCCACTCGACAAACGAGAGTTGGC
>JACPFE010000644.1 GCA_016183145.1 Deltaproteobacteria bacterium
AGAATACAGCACATCCGGACACACGTCGGCACCGTTGGGCCAAACGATTGTGCCGATTTCACGATCGACTCGCACTTGACGGAAGAACTCCGGATCTTCAAGCGGGGCAAAGACGCCATCGAAGGTTTGAATCACCTGCGCCATGTCAACCACCGCTCTCAGCCCATCGGCGAATGACAGTTCGAGCTTTTTTCCATCCAGCGGCTTTACGTCGGTCACATCGATCAGAAACATATCGTTACTCCAGTGGGGCGATTTTCTTAAGCTCCGCATGCTTCCTTGCCAGTTCCCAATCCGCCAACAGCTCGGCGCGGTGTAAGGCCGCTCACTCGATCACCAGCCCGAGCACGCGCGGCGGCAGGCGTCCAACAAGAACTGACAGGGTATCGATAGCGATCTCAACCCGATGTTCGCCATAGCGAGCGTGAAAATGCGGCGGATTGTGTTCATCGTAGAACATGGCGATGATTATACCAAAAAATCGGCTGATTTCCGGCATGCCTACCCCCCCTACACCGTCTTGAAGCCCGTCACGCCCTTCGCCTTCATCGCCTGCACCGCGTTGGTCTTGAGCTGATCGTTGCCGGCGAAACCCTCGTCAACGTCTACAACGCTCACCGGAACACCTCGATATCCTGTATTTTAACGTGTACCAAAGCCACGCGTTTCGAGCAAATAACAGGCCTCAGGCTTCGAACCGGCTTTCACAGGAGCTGGACATATTCTCCGCCCCGGGGTATGGAGGAGCTAAATTAGCTGGGGCTTCAGGCATCAGTGTGGCTAACCGCGGAGGCGCTGAGAGCGCGGAGAAAATCGAATGAGGATTTCATTTTGAACAAACCCTCTGCGAACTCTGCGTCTCTGTGGTGAAAATTCTTCGCAGAAAGCGGAACGTGCCAGAGTAATTAGAAATGGGAATGCTCAATAGAGTCGTAGCGATCAAGTTAAGGAGCATAACGTGCAAAAGTTCAGCGAACTCATGCGGGGGAACGAGCTCATCGTCGCGCCGGTGGCGCTTAATCCGATCATGGCGCGGCTCGCCGAGGAGGCCGGGTTCAGGGCAGTCTATCTCAGCGGCGGATCGCTCGGCTGGTTGAAATGCGTCACTGAGGCCAATCTGACTCTGCCGGAGCTCGCAGCGGTGGCGCTCGACATGCGCGCGGTGTGCCGATTGCCGATCGTCCTGGATGCGGGCGGCGGCTGGGGTGATCCCGTGCACGTGCACCGCACCATCGCCCTCGCCGAAGCGGCGGGCTTCGCCGCCATCGAGATCGAGGACCAACTGCTGCCGCGCCGCGTCGAGCATCACGCCGGCGTCGATCATCTGGTTCCGACCGAGCTGATGCTCAAGAAAATCGCCGAGGCGATCGCTGCCCGCACCAATCCCGATTTCGTCATCATCGCGCGGACCAACGCCAGGCGGGTCCACGGCCTCGACGAAGCCCTGCGCCGCGCGGAAGTCTTTCACCGGGCCGGCGCCAATATGCTGTTCGTCCACACGCGCGACGCCGAGGAGATGCGCGCCGTCGGCGAACGGTTACCGCCGCCGCTCATGACCTTCGCGCCGCCCGACGGTTTCTCCGGATTTCCCTTTTCGCCGCGCGACCTCGCCGCTCTCGGCTACCGTCTCGCCGCATCCTCCGGCACGGCTTTCGCAGCCATGGTCAAAGCCGTGCGCCAATCCTACGAGTGTTTAGCGCAGGACAGAATAGATCCTTTCCTCGGTCCGGGCGGCGCCGACAAAGAGATGAAAGCCGCACAGACGACCAGCGGTCTGGAACGTCTTCTGGAAATCGAGCGGCGGACCATGAAGGATTCTTGAGCAGGACAGGTTGGCCTCGCGGTCGATATTAGTTTGAGTTCAAGGTTACGGGCTCGAACCCGACAAAAATCATTCCCGCTCCACCACGTCTTCGTGGGGGAGAGGGTCAGGGTGAGGGGGCAATGCATGCGAACCCTCACCCCTGCCCTCTCCCGCAAAGCGGGCGAGGGTGATCGCGCCCGCCTCCCTTTCCGACATCGCGCAACATCCTTCGCCTGAAGCATTCCCTGAGCTTAGCCTGTCCTGAGCTTGGTCGAAGGATCGAATATGCCACGAGTTTCCACGATTCCCAAAGAGGACACCAAATATTCCGCCCTTCGGTTGACCCCGCCTCATTCTCACGTTAGTAAAAAGCCCATGAATCAGACGATTCATGTCACGGCCAGCGGCCGGCTCTAGCAGCGTGCCGTCGCCGCCGAGAGCGATGAAGAAACCGGCCTGCGCCGCGCTTCGTACGAGACCGTTTAAGTGCTGAAGGATCTTTAAGATGACTCAATCGTTGCGTGTAGAGCGATCAAACATCGATTATGCAGGACAGGGCCTCGCCTTCATCGACCCGGCACTAATGGAGGCTAACGGGCTTCAAGTCGACGACATCATCGAGCTAAAAAACGTATTTGGACGCTGCATTCTTGCCCGCGTCGGGCAGCCGATTCCGGCAGATCGGAGCAAGGGTTTGGCCCGGATTGACCACTACACGAGACAAGGACTCAAAGCGCGTATCGGCCAGGAGGTGTGGCTCGAAAACGTTGTGACGGTCGAGCCCGTCCGTTCGATGCGTCTCCTACCTGCGGTGGACGTGACGCTTGCCCACGAGCTTGAGCACCATATCAAGAAAGAGCTTATTGAGAATCGCATCCCAGTGAGTGTTGGCTCGGTGCTCTATGCCCACTTTCAGCATTCCTCTGGCGGGACAACCTATACAGTGGTCGAGCTCGAGGACGGCCGGGGCATTGTCACCGACGAAACCGAGATCGAGATAGATTATTCGGCCACTCAGCACGCCGAAATGCCTCAGGAGGTCACTTTCGAAGACGTCGGCGGGCTGGACAAGGAGATCCAACTGCTGCGCGAGCTGGTCGAGCTGCCGTTGAGGTTCCCACTCGCGTATCGTCAATTGGGCATCAGGCCGCCCCGGGGCAGAATATTGAGCGGACCTCCGGGAGCGGGTAAGACCCATCTCACGCGTGCCGTGGCGAACGAGATCGATGCGCGTTTTTTTTACATCAACGGCCCGGACATCGTCGGCACTATCTACGGCGAATCGGAAGCGAACCTTCGCAAGATCTTCGGCGAGGGCATCCACCACGCGCCGTCGATCATCTTCGTGGACGAGGTCGACGCCATCGCCCCGAAGCGGGAGGAGAGCGGCTCTCATTCCGATACACGACTGACTTCGCAATTCCTTGTCCTTATGGATGGCCTTCAGCGTGTGGACGGCGTCATGGTCATCGGTACTACCAAC
>JACPFE010000084.1 GCA_016183145.1 Deltaproteobacteria bacterium
CAATGTTGTTTCAATCTTCTCATTTACCCGGCCTTGCGGCGCTGGCGTTAGTGGCAGGGCTCTATCACACGCTCAATCACGCGGCGTTCAAGAGTCTGCTCTTTATGGGCGCTGGCGCCATTCTGCACGCGACGCATACGCGCAACATCGAAGAGATGGGCGGCCTGATCAAGCGCATGCCGCAAACGGCGGCGTTTTTTCTGGTTGGCTCGGTCGCGATTGCCGCGCTCCCGCCGTTCAACGGATTTATCAGTGAATGGCTGACGTTCCAATCGCTCCTCTTAAGTTTTCAAATTTCCGCGCACACGGTCAATTTGATTTTCGCGCTAGGAGTCGCCGCGCTCGCGCTGACGAGCGGCCTGGCCGCGGCCTGTTTCGTCAAAGCGTTCGGCATCACGTTCCTCGCGCTGCCGCGTAGCGAGAGCGCTGCGCGGGCCCGGGAAGTGGAGTGGACCATGCGCGCGGCAATGGCGCTGCTCGCGCTCGCGGGTGTCGTTCTCGGCGGTGCGCCAGCGATGACTTTGGCGCCGCGGGAAGCGACGGTGTTCGATCTCAGGGGCGGGCATGCCGATATGGTTCGGCTGGGTGGCGCCGTTGTGGATCGCGCTCGGGCTTGTCGCCTTTCTCGTGGCGATTCCCCTCGCGCTGCGCTTGATCGGCGCTGACAAGCGGCGCCGGTATTACGAGACCTGGGGTTGCGGGCGAGCGCTACAGACCGCGCGCTTTGAATACACCGCCACTGCGTTCGCCAACCCCTTCAAGCGCGTTTTCGCGCTGCTGTATCGGCCCGTCAAGGAACTTGACATCGAGTTTCACCCCGAGTCGCGTTATTTCGTGCGTACCATCGCCTATTACAACGAGGGGCGCTTAATTTTCGAGGATGCGCTTTACAGGCCGCTTTTACGCGTGATTGAGACATTGGCGCGCCAAGCGCGCGTCTTACAGTCGGGCAACGTGCATGGTTACTTGGTGTATATCTTGATTGCGCTCGTTGTCCTCCTGATTCTGACGGTGTAGCTCCGCTTTGCCGGGGAGAAACTGAAGACGCGCCGCAACAGCCTATGCTCGCAGAAATAGCCATCGAGATCTTGCAGATGCTTTTGGTCATGTTCGGATCGCCGTTGCTCGTCGGCGTGATCCGCAAGGCGAAGGCGCGCCTGCAAGGGCGCCGCGGCGCGGGCGTTTTTCAGCCTTGCGCCGACCTGCGGAAATTGCTTGCGAAGGAGGTGGTGGTTTCCGAAAACACCTCATGGATCTTTCGCTTTACGCCGTACCTGCTTGCCACGACGATGCTTTTATCGGCGCTTATCATTCCTGTGCTCACGGTTCGTGCTCCTCTCGGCTTTATGGGAAACATCATCGCATTGATGTATCTCTTCTTGCTCGGCACTTTCTTTCTTGCGCTGGCGGGCCTGGACGCGGGCAGCGCGTTTGGCGGGATGGGATCGAGCCGCGAGGTGGCGATCGCGGCGCTCGCCGAACCTACGGTATTGATCGCGATCTTCGGCATCGCCCTGCGCGCCGGCACGACCAGTCTCGACGGCATCATCACCCGCTTCGCCGCCGAGCCTCTCTTGATGTTGAACGCAGGTCATTTGCTCGCGTTCTTTGCTTTATTCATCGTGGCGCTGGCGGAGAACGGGCGATTGCCTGTGGACAATCCCGCCACCCATCTCGAACTCACGATGATTCACGAAGCGATGATACTGGAATACTCCGGCCGCCTTCTCGCGCTGGTGGAATGGGCGGCCGGGATGAAGTTGTTCTTGTTCTTGACGTTGTTGTCGAACCTGTTTTTTCCCTGGGGCGTCGCGCTGACGAACACGCCGTTGCCGCTTTTTGTCGCTTTTCTGGCGCTTGCCGTTAAACTCCTGCTTTTCGCGGGGGCCATCGCGCTGGCGGAAACCTCGGTCGCCAAGCTGCGTCTTTTCCGGGTGCCGGAACTTTTGGCCGGCTCGTTTACGGTCGCGTTGCTGGCCGTAGTGACTGCTTTTTTTATCAAATGATCGGAGTTGCTATGTCCGCTGAAGTACTATCCAAGGCGGTCAATCTGCTGTCGTTTGCCGCGCTCGGCTTGACGATCTTGCTGATTGTCCGAACCAGCCTCGAACGGCAGGTGCGCGTTTTCGGACTCCAGTCTTCCGTACTGGCATTGCTATCCGTGTTGATCGCGGCTTACGGCGGGAGTCTCGAACTGCTTGGCGTCGGCGTTGCGCTCGTCGTTGTCAAAGGCGTCGTGATTCCCCGCGTGCTGAATCGCGCCGTGGCGAATATTGGTCTTCAGCGAGCCGCCGCGCCGTATCTGGGGACCGCGCCGGCGCTCATTATCTGTGGGATGCTTACGATCATAGCGTTCTACGTGATGACCCCGATCGCCGCCTCCAATCCTTTACCGACGGCGGATGCAATCCCGCTGGCGTTCGCGGGCGTCCTGATCGTGCCAGGCGAGGTGGACGTTGATGATCCAGTCGAGGGGATCGAAATAGGGGTTTTTCTCGACCTGCTGGTCGGCGTGCTGATTATGGAAGTCTTCGTCTATCGCATCAAGGATAATTTCGACTCGATCGACGTCGGCGCGTTGGGAAAATTGAAAGAATGATGCTGATTAGCTTGCTGTTGATTCCGCTCGCGGCGGCAGGGCTGATTGCCCTCACGCGCAGGCGCGCGCTCATGGAACTATGGCACGCCCTGGCGGCACTGGCGACGTTGAGCACGGGAGCGGCGATCGCCGCCCAGGTGTGGAACGGTGCAGTCCTCACCGCGGCCGGCGATTTATTTCGCGTCGACGCGCTATCCGCGCTGATGGTCACCATTATCACTTTCCTCGGCGCGATCGCTGCGCTTTACGCGGTCGGCTACATCCGCGCCGAACTAGACGACGCGCATCTGTCTCGCGTCCGATTGTTTTTCGCGCTCCTCCATTTATTTGTTTTCACCATGCTGGTCGCGGTCACGACCGATAATCTCGGCGTGATGTGGATCGCCATTGAAGGCACGACGCTGGCGACGGTCTTTTTGGTCAATTTGCATCAGACACGCACGTCGCTCGAAGCCGCTTACAAATACTTGATCTTGTCGTCCGTGGGCATCGCGCTCGCCTTCATCGGCACCGCGCTGGTGTATTACGCGGGTGCCGCAAAGGCCGGGGAAATCGCCGTAAATTGGAGTGCGCTGCGCGCCGACGCGGGATCCCTCAATCCCGAGGTGATACGACTGGCGTTCGTGTTCATCGTCATTGGCTATGGGACTAAGGCGGGGCTCGCGCCGATGCATACATGGTTACCCGACGCGCACAGCGAAGCTCCCGCGCCGATCAGCGCGCTGATGTCGGGCGTGTTGCTCAACGTCGGCCTGTACGCGATGATGCGATTCAAAGCCATCGCCGATGCAGCGGTCGGGCCCGAATTTGCCGCTCGTTTGTTGATCGGGGTCGGTTTGCTATCGCTTCTGGTCGCGGCGGTTTTCCTGGTCAGACAACGCAATTATAAACGAATGCTAGCGTATTCGAGTGTCGAACACATCGGCATCATTTGCCTCGGTCTGGGCTTCGGCGGGTATTGGGGGGTCTTCGGAGCGCTGTTGCACGTCATCAATCATGCGCTGTCGAAATCGCTGCTCTTCATTCTCTCGGGCAACATTCTACTCAAATATCACAGCGCGGAAATCCGCGAGGTGCGGGGACTGTTGCATGCCGCGCCCTGGACCGGCGCGCTTTTTCTCGCCGGCATGTTTGCGCTGATCGGCTTGCCGCCGTTTGCGCCGTTCATAAGCGAGTTCATCATTTTTCGCGCCGGTTTTGAGACCCATGCGTGGGCGGCGGGAACAGGAGTGGTCTTGCTGGTCGTCGTTTTCGGAGGAATGCTGGCGAGCGTGAATCGAATGTTATACGGCGAACCGCCGGCCGATCTCGTGCGCGGCGACGCGTTGCGCATCTGGCTCGCGCCTCTCGCCGTCAATTTCTCGCTCTTGCTCGTGCTCGGACTCACCCTGCCGTCGCCGTTCGTAGTGGCGCTGCAGCAGGTATTGAAAGTGTTGGGAGTATAGATGGCGGATGTGCACGGGCTCAAACAGCGGCTGGATTCGGCTAATCTCAATCTGAACAATATCGAAGTCCGCAGTCCGCGCGAACTGCGCGTCAGCGTGCCGCGGCAAAGGCTGGTAGGGTTCGCCGATTACCTGCGGACGGAAGTCCATGCTCGTCCTGAGCTAATCGTCGCGGAGGATACGCGGTTAGAAGACCGTCGCTTCACTATGCGCTATATTTTTGACATGGAAGGCGCCGCCGGTGTCGTCATTGCCTCGGTCAGCGTCCCCGCCGAGGATCCAACATTCCCCTCGCTCGCGACCCGATGGTATCTCGCCAGCCGCTTCGAGCGCGAGATTCATGATTTGTTCGGGCTCGTGCCGACCGGGCATCCCGATTTGCGCCGGTTGCCATTGCACCAATTTTGGCCGCCCGATTATCATCCTCTGTTGAAGGACGCGATGGTGCGCCAGGATTTCTACGATGACGGCGAACCCTATCCTTTTCGCCGGGTCGAAGGGGAAGGCGTCTACGAGATCACGGTCGGCCCCGTGCACGCCGGCATCATCGAGCCCGGCCATTTTCGCTTCAGCGTCGAAGGCGAGACGATCATCAATCTCGAATCGCGAATGTACTTCGTCCACAAGGGCATCGAGAAACTTTTCGAGTCGGCCACGCTCGTCCAAGGACTCCAACTGGCGGAGCGAATCTCCGGCGACTCAAGCGTCGCGCACGCCCTTGCTTTTTCTCAAGCGGTCGAATCGCTCGCCGGCGTGACCATCCCTCCGCGCGCGGCGTACCTGCGGGTCGTCCTGCTCGAACTCGAACGGCTCTACAATCATATCGCCGACGTCGGAGCGATTTGCACGGATACGGGCTTTGCGGTCGCCAACGCGCACGCGCTGCGCTTGCGCGAAGATCTCCTGCGCTTGAACGCGCGTCTGGCGGGGCACAGGCTCTTGCGTGGTTGCCTTTTACCGGGCGGGGTGGCGCGGGACTTCGGCGCGGAGCAGATTGCCGACGCCCGCGGCTTGATCGCGCGCGTAGCCGCCGATTTCGATCAGATCGTTGAAATTGCGACTACCAATGGCTTGGTTCTCGATCGTTTGCACGGTACGGGACGACTGAACCAACAGACCGCGCGTGAAATGCAAGTGGTCGGCGTTCCGGCGCGGGCGAGCGGGATCGACGCAGATGCGCGGCGCGACCATCCTTTCGCCGCCTATGCAGCGTTGCCGCTACGTGTCGTCGTGCATACTGAAGGGGATGTGTGGGCGCGGTTAATGGTGCGCGTAGAGGAAGCGCGCGAGGCGGCGCGTTTGATCGGGTTAGCGCTTGAGGCGCTGCCAAGCGGCACTCTCGCCGTGCCGTTAGACGCACTGCCGGAAGGTGAAGCTGCTTTCGGCTTGGTCGAAGGTTGGCGCGGGCCGATATGGCACTGGGTGGTCGGAGGCAAAAAAAATACGCTTCGGCGGGTCAAGATCAAGGATCCCTCATTCGCCAATTGGCCGGCACTCAACTATGCCATTCTGAAAAACATCGTGCCTGATTTCCCGCTGGTGAATAAGAGTTTTAATCTGTCTTACGCAGGCAATGACTTGTAGGCTCTCAATTTCCCTGTCCTAAAGAAAGCCTTGGCGATCTGGTGGATTCGATGGACCGTGGACTACGCCCCTTTTTCCCGATATCAGGCTAAGTTTTGTGCCCGCCGCAGAGCTTCCAATTCCTAACCCGGAGGTCGCCGGTTCGATCCGGGCCGCCCGATCCAAAATGGTCCTTCCCTGCTAAAGACGAGTGAGCCCGCAAAAAGCCTGGTTCATTTTCCCGTGCGCGGCGGGCACCAATAGACCTCTCGCGGGCGTTCCAAGTTTCCCTGAAACGCCCGCGACAAAAATGGCAGGACCCCTTCTAGAATTTACTTTGCCAGGGAACGAACGTGACCTAGCACCTGCTTCTGCTCGTCCTTGCTGAGTGATTTCTGAGCCGGCATTTTGCCTGCTCCATCGACGATCACTTTCAGGAGCTGAGCGTCCGATTTTTTAGTGGTATCTTTGCCGACGATATTCAACCCTTTTTCTCCCAGAACTTTCGCCATCGCCGCGTTGCCCTTGCCGTCGGCGCCGTGGCAGCTAACGCAGGATTTCTCGTAAACCGCCTTGCCGGAGCCGGCGTCCACCGCCAGAGCTCCGGGAGTCCAGCCGGCGCCGAGCCAAAGTCCAATCACAATTAGTGCTACCTTTGTCTTCATGAGTTTTTCCTTTCTCGTTGATTCTTGTCATTACCTTAGCAGACCCCCGGACGTGAGTCCGG
>JACPFE010000599.1 GCA_016183145.1 Deltaproteobacteria bacterium
CCACTCGGCAACTTGGCAATTTCGCCGCGCACGGCGGCTTCGGAGCGCCCGATGATTTCCTCGGCGATCGGGTCGATACTCTCCAATGCGAATTCTTCCATCATCTCTAGCAGCGCGCGCCCGCCGGCGTCGTTGCACGCCGTCTGCGCGTAAAAGTCGCCGATCACTTCGTCCGGCTGCCGGACGTTGGCGCGCACGATCTGCATGAGAACCCGATTCGGCTCGCCGCGCTCGAATAGTTTCATGATCGGGATGCGCAGCCCCTCCTCGAAAACCTCGCGCGCCTCGGCGGAAAGAATCCGCCCGCCGATGTCCGCGCTGTGGCAGGTGTTGGCGAACAGCGCCACCAGCTTGCCGTTCTTGAACACCGGCGTCGTGATCGTGATGTCGTTGATCTGTCCGGCGGTCTGCCAGGGATCGTTGGTGATCAAAACATCTCCCGGCGCCAGCTTGTCCGGCGGATAAGCGGCGAGAAAATGTTTCATCGAGGTCGCCATGGCATTGATATGGCCAGGAGTGCCACTGATCGACTGGGCGATCATCCGCCCTTGAGTGTCGAACATGCCGCAGGCGAGGTCCTGGCTCTCGCGCACGATGGTGCTGAAGGCGGTGCGGATGAGCGCGTCCTGTTGCTCGTTGGCAACGGAGAGAAACCGGTTCCAGATTACTTCCAAAGTGACCGGATCGATGGCTTCACTTTTCATCGACAAACTCCACGATGACATTGAGCCTTTCATCCACGCGGGCGTGGCCCCGAGCGCCTATAATCAGGGTCGACTCGCGCTCCTCGACGATCGCGGGGCCATCGAGCTGCATGCCCGGCGCAAGCGCGTAACGGTCATACACGGGCGTATCGATATAGCGGCCGAATTCCGGGAAATAGGCCAAGCGCGCCCCCTTGCGCGTGTCAGTTCGCTGCACCGGGTCGCGCGGTAGTTTCAAGTCCATCGCCGGGCGCGGACCGCTGGCCACCACGCGCCAGTTGATCACTTCCAACGGCACATCGGGTCCCTTTCGGCCATATAACGTTTCGTAGGTTTTTTCGAAGACAGCCGTAATTCGCGGGAAATCATCGCCACTCAAAGCTCCGTCGGGCAACGCCACCGCGACTTCATGGCCCTGACCGACGTAACGCATGTCCGCGGTGCGTTGATAAGTGATCGCGCTTGCCGGCAGGCCCGAATCTTCCAATATCTTGCGCCCCTCCGCCGCCATCTCGTCGAGCAGGCGATTGGCGAACCGCCAATCGAGTTGATCCAAACGGCTGTAAGCGCTGCGCACGAAGTCGAAGGCCAGCGGCGCCGCCAGTAGACCAAAGGTCGAACCCACGCCCGCGCCGAAGGGTGAGATCAGCGCCGGCAGGCGGAGAATCTCGGCGACGCGATAGCCGTGCACCGGGCCGGCCCCGCCGAAGGCGTACATCGGCATGCGCCGCGGGTCTTTGCCGCGCTCGCCTAAATGAGCGCGCGCCGCGTTGGCCATGTTCTCGTTGACGATTTGATGGATGCCCCAGGCCGCTTGTTCGACGGTCATCTTGAGCGGCTTTGCCGCTCGGTCGAGCGCCGCCTTGGCGCCTTCTACGTCGAGCTTCATCTTGCCGCCGAGAAAATAGTTAGGATCGAGATAACCCAGCACCAGGTCGGCATCGGTCACCGTCGGCTCCGTGCCACCTTGCCGATAACAAACCGGTCCGGGATCGGCGCCGGAACTCTGCGGTCCGACCTTGAGCAGACCGAGGGAGTCGACCCGCGCGATGCTGCCGCCGCCGGCGCCGATCTCGATCATGTCGATCACCGGAATGCGCACCGGCAAGCCGCTGCCTTTGCGAAAGCGGTAGACGCGGTCGACTTCGAACTCGTGGGTCTTGAGCGGCTGGCCGTCCTCGATAACGCAGAGCTTGGCCGTCGTCCCGCCCATGTCGAAGGAGAGCAAATCACGATGGCCGCAGAGCATTCCGGCCTGGGCCGCCGCGATGGCGCCCGCCGCCGGTCCGGATTCGAGCAGCCGCACCGGGAAGCGCGACGCAGTCTCGCGGGTGGCGATGCCGCCGCTGGAGAGCATGACGAAGAAGCTGCCGGCGAAACCGATCTTGTCCAAGCGCGCTTGCAGTTGCGCGAGATAGTCGGCCACCCGCTCTTGAACGTAAACGTTGACCAGCGTCGTGCTGGTGCGCTGAAACTCGCGGATCTCCGCGACCACTTCGGAGCTTAACGACACGCGAATCTTTGGCGCCACTTCGGCGATAACCTCCGCGGTGCGTTTTTCATGCGCCAGATTGCGAAAGCTGTTGAGATAGCAGACGCCGATGGCTTTGATGCCTTCGTCGCGCAGCTCGGCGACCAGGCGCCGCACGAATTTCTCATCGAGCGGTTCGAGAACGCTCCCGTCAGCGGAGATGCGCTCCGGCACATCGAAGCGCAAGTGGCGGGGCACTAAAGGTTTGGGTAATTCGATATTCAGATCGTAAAGCTCGTAGCGGTGCTCGCGCCCGATCTCGACCGCGTCGCGAAATCCTTGGGTCGCAAGCAGCGCCGTCAGCGCGCCCTTGCGCTCGATCAGGGCGTTGGTCACCAGCGTCGTGCCGTGAATCAGCGTGCCGCGCTCGCCGGCTTTGACCGTCCCATTCTCCAGTACCGGGCGAAGGGCGTCCTCGACGGCGATGCTCGGATCGCCGGGAGTCGTCAAGGTCTTGCCAATCACGGCGCTGCCGTCTTCGCCGACCAACAAGAGGTCGGTGAAGGTGCCGCCGATGTCTATGCCGACGCGGTACATCTCACTCAGGATCTGAGGATGGATGATAGATGATGGAGGATGGAGCAATCTTCGCGATCATCGATCCTCCATCCTCTATCCTCGGACCTTATTGTGCAAACAGATCCAACAATCTCTGTGTTTGGTGCGCCGCGGCCGGGCGCAGCAGTGGAATCTTGACGCCGGCGTCGCGGTATTGCTGCACGCGCTTTTTCACTTCGTCCGGCGTGCCGCTGGCGGTCATGCCTTCGACATAGGAGTCGGGAATCGCTTTGATCAGCCCTTCCATGCCGCCTTCGGCGTGGGCCTTCTCGAATAGCGGAATGTCTTCCTTGCGAATATAGGGCTCGCCGACCCGCATCTTGGGCCCGGCAATGAAAGAAATCTGTACGGGATCGAGCTTGGTCGCAATCTCCCAGCGCACTGCGTCGAGCGCTTTCTTGTGGTCGTCTTCGATGGAACAGTTGATAATCTGCGCGACCTCGAATTTCGCGAAATCCCTGCCCGCTTGTTCCGCCGACTCTTTAATGATCCGAAGCGCGTTGACGGTATATTCCGGCGAGCACACCGCATTGAGCACCACCCCGTCGCCGACGGCGCCGGCCAGCTTGAGGCCGATGGTTGCTGTGGCCGGAACGTAGAACGGGATATGCGGACGAATCGGCTTCCAGCCGAGCCCGACGTTGTCGAAATTGACGAACTTGCCGTGGTAGGAAACCTTGTCGCCGGTGAACAGCAGGCGCATCGACTCGATGTATTCGCGCAGCACCTCCGTCGGCGTCGCGCCGATATCCAGAGGCAAAGCGTGCACCCGCGCATGGCTTTTCGTGCATGCCCCAGGGGCGGCCGTCACCCGGCCGCCGGTCAATTCATCCAGCGTCGCCAAGGACTGCGCCATAACCACCGGTCCGCGCAATCGAACGATCTGCGTCGTGCCGAGCGTCAACTTCTTGGTTGCCAAGCCGATGGCCGCCAGCGAGCTTACCGAGTCACGCATCAATTCGATCGTCTCGGAGAAAAACGCCATCTCAAAGCCGCGCTCCTCGGCCTGTTGCATGACATCGGCCATCTCGCGGACGTTGGTGAATTTGCCATACCCTAGTGCGTAACCGATCCTCACTTTCGCCATCCATGTTTCTCCTTCTGGTA
>JACPFE010000600.1 GCA_016183145.1 Deltaproteobacteria bacterium
AGATCGGGGTTACCGTCGTCAGCTCCCTGGCCTCCGCCATCGGCGGCGCGGCGGCCATCGGTTTTCTAAAGCCACAGATCGAATCTCTGCCCTTGCCCTGGGTCGGCCGCTGGGGCGAAGCCATCGCCATCTTGGTCGTCGTCGTGCCCATCTCGTATTTCTCCCTGGTGCTCGGAGAGCTGGTGCCCAAATCCCTCGCGCTGCGCTTTTCGGAACAGATCGCCTGCGCCGTCGCGCGGCCCATCGAATTCCTCGCCCGGATCAGCGCGTTTTTCGTGAAAATACTCACGGTGTCGAGCAACGCCGTGCTGTGGATCTTCGGCGGCAAGGAAGCCGGAGGGGCCAGTTTCATTTCTATCGACGAAGTCAAGTCGCTGATCCGCGAAGGGGCCGCCAGAGTCATCTTTAATGAGACCGAACAAGAGTTGATTCATAGTGTCTTCGAATTCGCTGACACCCCGGTGAAAGCGGTGATGATACCGCGCACGGAGATCCACGCGCTTGAAGTTCACGCCTCATTGGCCGAGGTGGCCAAGAGTTTTATCGACAGCGGATTTTCGCGGATTCCCGTGTACGAGGGAGAATTGGACCGTGTCATCGGTGTTCTCTACAACAAGGATATCTTCAAGGCGCTGCAAGAAAAAAATGATTTCCGCATTCGCGACCATTTGCATCCCGCGTTTTTTGTGCCGAGTTCGCTGCCGATCAGCGAGCTATTGAAACAACTGCAGCGCCGCCATCTCGCCATCGCCTTGGTGGTCAACGAGTTCGGCGAGATCGAAGGCTTGGCGACGCTGGAGGACCTGCTGGAGGAAATCGTCGGCGAGATCCGCGACGAGTACGACCGCGAGGAACGGGGCCCCGTGGAACGATTGCCCGACGGCTCCATGGTCATTCGCGGCTCGGCGCTACTCAAAGACCTGAAGTCCGACTTCGGCCTGCCGTTTGAAGAATCGCCCGACTACCATACGCTCGCGGGCTTTGTCCTGGCGCAACTTAAACGCATCCCGCGCGGCGGCGAAAAAGTCGACCACAACGGTTACCGGTTGACGATCGTCGACATGGAGGGAATGCGGATCGTGAAAATCAAGCTCGAAGAAACCAAGCCGTCCTGAGTCGAAGGGTCTCAAGACTCGGTTCTTCTCGCTCTTATGTCAAGCAGGGCTCGGAGGTCGCACCACGGAGGCGCAGAGGGCGCGGAGTGAGGAGTTTTCGTTCAAAAAGTACTCCGAACTCTGCGATCTCCGTGTCTCTGCGGTGAATACTTCTTCATAGGACAGCGCGAAGCACCCGAGACTCAAAGCGGTGCTGCCAGAGCAACGAATCAGTAGCAGCGCAGCTCGACCTCGTTGCCGTCCGGATCGAGAAAATAGACGGAGGTCGCCCGGCCGCGCGCGCCCCAGCGCGACACCGGCCCTGCCCGGATCGGGATTTCTTTTTCCTTCAGATATTCGACGATGCCGGAAAAATCTTCCGTCCCGATGACCATGCAAAAATGATTGAGGTTGCCCGCGACCTTCTCGCCGCCGATAGTACCGGCGGCGGGACCTTCGATCGGGAAGAGATCGATGATGGTGTCGTCGGTGATGCGCACCGACGGGAAGCCGACCTTCCCCGATTTAAATTCATCGAGACGCTCCGGCTTCAAACCTAGAGTTTCGGTGTAAAAATTCAGCGACCTGTCGATATCGCGAACGTTGAGCACGATGTGGTCCAGCGCTTGGATGCGGATGCGTTTCATCACTCGCCTCCTTTGGGTTTAATAGAGAGAGTCTACGGCGGTGGGGTACGGCCGATGGCTTCCAACTCATTCATCAACGCTTTCATTTCCTGCGGCGCGCCGACGCTGATTCTCAAACAGTCCTCGAGTCCGGGCGCCTCGAAGTAGCGCACCAGGATGTTCTTGCGCTTGAGCGCTTCGTAGACGCCTTTTAAATTGGCGCCCTTCATCTGCGCCAGGACAAAATTCGCGTGCGACGGGTAGACATGGTAGCCGAGTCGCTTGAGACCGGCGGTCAATTTGCCGCGGCTGCGCTGAATACGCCTGACGTTGCGCGTCATCCAAGGAATGTCTTGCAGAGCCGCCGTCGCGGCGACCATGCTCAAACGGTTCACGTTGTACGAGTCCTTCACCTTCATCATGCCTGAAATGAGTTCTTCCGGCGCAAAACCGAGTCCGATGCGCATGCCCGCGAGCGAGAACGACTTGGAAAAACTGCGCAGCACCACGAGATTGGGTAGGCGGCGGATAAGCGGCAGCGATGACGCGCCCTCGCTCCCGGCAAAATCGACGTAGGCTTCGTCGACGACAAGGATTCCCGCAACTCTACGGGCTAGTTGTTCAACCCCTTGCAAACCCACGAGCGTTCCCGACGGCGCGTTGGGATTGCATAGAAAAGTGAGCGCCGCGTTCTGCGCGGCTAAACTTTCCGGCAGGGAAAAGTCGCTCGGATAATCGACCGCCGCGCGCACTCCATCCTGGATCTCGATCAACGTATCGTAGAGCGAATAGGTGGGGACGGGAAAAGCCACGCGGTCCCCAGGGCCGACAAAACTGCGCAGCAGCATCGAGAGAATCTCGTCGGAGCCGTTACCGGCGATAATGTTTTCCGGGAGCACGCCGTAAACCTCGGCAGCCGCGGAGCGGAGCGTGTCGCTCGACGGTTCTGGATACAAACGCAACGATCCATTTGTCGCCTTGCGCAGCGCCGCCAACACGCGCGGCGAGGGCAGATAAGGGTTTTCATTGGTGTTGAGCTTGATGATGCTATCACCGCGCGGCTGTTCTCCGGGGACATAACCGGTCATCGTGGCAATATTCGATCTTAAATAACGTGGCATGGACGAGAATCTTATCCAGACGCAAGGCCCTTTTCAAACCACCCGCGCATCGTACCAATGGAGTGATTCACGGGCGGGCCAGACAGCCACCTTGACGGGTTATCCCAGCGCTTACGTCCTATTAAAGACATTATTGTCCAAAAATTTTCAACTTTGTCCACAAATTGTCGCTTTTAACAGTTATGCTGCCCTGAGGCCCCCCGAACCGGATTGTAAGTGGTTGAATTTATGAAGTCCCCTTTTTTAACGGTGGCATGCATTTGGCAAACAGTTTACCCGACCCAAACTACGATCAGAGAGTAAACTGATCTCGGGAATTCCGATGGAACCAGTCAAGTACCAGCGAAGCGAGCCGTCGGTCCGGCTGCTGAACGAGATCGATATCCTGCTGACGCAGGTGCGCCTGGCGGAACTTTATCTGAAGCAAGCGCAAGCCGCTGCGGCAGACCAGGTTGCGCGCATCCACGAGCGCTACGAATCACAGTTAGAGGTTCTACGCGCCGCGATCAGTCAAAAGGAACCCTCCCTTGACGAAAGCTCGGTAAGCGTCGCTGCTACTAAACACCTTCACCTCCAAATCCAAGACCTGCAAGCCCGTTTAGAAGAGCATCGATGGCTGCTCGAAAACAGAGATCGAGAGCTCCAGCGGGTAACGGTAGAGGTCTTATCGTCGCGGTCGCAAATCAACCAATTGCAATTAGCGAACGACGAAGCGCTCACCGCCGCACGCGACGCGGAGCGAGTTCGCCAAGACTTGCAGACCGAACTTGGTAAACTTCGCGATGAAATAGCGCAAAAGACCCTTGATCTCCAGCAGCACCGATCCGCAGCCCGAGAGTCAGAACAACTTCTCCAAGACCAACTGCGGCAGCTTCAGGATGAACTGGCGCGAGAGCAAGCCCGGGTCTCCGCCAAAGACACTGACTTGGCGCAGGCGCGGGCCGAATTTCAGGCACGCCTCCAAGAATCAGAAGCGCTGCTCGAAGAAACCAACCGGCAGTTAGAGGAGCGCCGCGCCGCGTTCGCCAAAGTCGAACGCGACTTGCAGGATCGTCTCAACGAATCGGACGAGCAACTGCGGCGAAAGCAAGCGTTCCTCGATGAGAGCGAGTCGGAAATCCAAAAGAGCCGCGCGAATCTCGCGGCGCTGCAAAGCCGCATTACCGGTCTGGAAACGGATATCGCGCAAGCGGAAGCATTCAAGCACGAAACCCAACGGGTGCATGCGGCCCTGGAGAACGACATCGCCGCGCTGCAGGAACGAGCGGAACAACTCGATCTTTTGCAAAAACAAACCGAGCGCTTGCTGGCGGTGCAGGCGGAGCAGATCCGTCAACGAGTGCGCGCGGAATTGGAGGACCTCGACGCCCACCTGGCGAGCAAGGACCGCGAGCTGCAAGCCGTTCGCGAGAGCTCCGCCAAGGCGCTGGCCGAACAACAAGCCAAATCACACAGCCTCGAAGAGCGGATGATCGCGCAGGCTGAAGATTTCAATAACCGGTTGGCCGAACAGCAGCGATTGCTGGAAAGCCGCGAAGACGCCTTGGCGCGCGCCAAGGAGGAATTTAGCAACCGCTTGCAGCAAAAGGACGACTCCCTGAAAGCCAAACTCGCCGAGCTACGGCAGGTCGCCGAGAACCGCGCCACGGAACTTGACCACGCAACGTCCGAGATACAACGGCTCCTCGGTCGCATCGATCAACTAGAAACCGCTGCCGCGCACGCAGAAGCCATGAGCCCGGTTGACCAAATCACCCAATTGTATCAGACTCAGATAGCCGAGTTACGGGCCGAAATCGAGCGGAAAAGCGCCGAGTTGGAAGAACAGGGCGCGGCGCGGAACGACATGGTGCGAACGTACCGCGCCGAACTCTCCCGATTACGGGCGGAGTCGCAAGAAAAACCCATGCCGCTTGATAGCCGCAACGAAGAGCTTCTGGACGGGAAAAACCCCATGGAGTCTCTGCGTGAGCGCTTGACTCAACTGGAGACGGCGGCGGCGCAAGCTGAGCAAACGGGGGCGGAAGACCGGAAACGTCTGCGCGCGGAATATGAGGCGCAACTGGCAGCGCTTCGGGAGGAACTCAACCGGAGAGAGTCAGCGCCTGATGAGCGGTGAATGGCTGTCAGCTGTGAAAAAAGGCAAATCCATGAACACAATAGAACGCGTATCCACGGGAGTTCACGGCCTCGACAAACTTATCGAGGGGGGATTTCCCAAAGGCCGGTCGATTCTTGTGACCGGCGACCCCGGCACCGGCAAGTCGATTTTCTGTCTTCAGTTCCTGGTTGAAGGTTTGGCCCGCGGCGAAAAAGGCGTCTACGTCGCGGCCGACGAGGAACCCTCGGAGATTATGGCACAAGGGGAGTCGATGGGTTGGGAGCTGGAGAAGTACACGGCGAACAAAGAACTGCTCATCCTCAACGTTGGCGCCCATCTGAGCGCCCATTCGACCCCGGGCAAGGAAAAACATATCGACGTTACTCGCGCCGTCAATGACCTGGCCGCCCACGCGCTTCGCTTCGAGGCAAAGCGCCTGGTGCTAGACCCCGCCGGTCCCTTTGTGCTCCTGCGCGACACGGCCACCCGGATTCAAGATCAGACCCGTTTGCTGATCAAACTGCTGCGCACCGCTATCCCGACGACCAATGTTCTGACCTCCTACGCGGTGCCGCGCACCGGGGAGATGACTATGCATGGCATCGAAGAATATCTCACGGCTGGGGTTCTCGTCTTCAAGATGCTCTCGAAGAACGGCCAGCTCACGCGCAATTTGATCCTTGAGAAGATGCGCTGCACGGATGTAAAACCGGCCCAGCATGAGTTCGATATCGTGAAGGGGGAAGGCATCGTTCTGCACGCAATCCCCTAGACTCCAAGGATTTCAGTTAAGAGGCCATTATGGACACAAAGCGAGTCCCAACCGGCATCATCGGGCTCGACGACATCTTCCAGGGCGGCCTTTTGCCCAACCGATCCTATCTCGTGGGCGGAGATGCGGGCACAGGAAAGACCACCGCCTGCATGCAGTTCTTGCTCACCGGTCTCACGCAAGGAGAAAAGGCGATCTTTGTCACCGTCGATGAGCGCCCCGCCGAAATTCTCCAATCCGCAACATCGCTAAATTGGGATTTACAGAAATACGTCCAGGAAAAGAGTCTTGTGATTCTGGATGCTTCTCCTTACTTCAGCGGACGGGCGGGTGCGGCGGGCGAAAAGAACGTCGATCTTACCCGGATCATCTCGGACCTCAGTGGCTACGCTAAACGGATGAACGCGACGCGGGTCGCCATCGATCCGATCACACCCTTGTTTTTTTCCTCAGACTCAACCGTACATGTCCAGGAAAACGCGCGCTTGCTTATTCACCTGATCCAAGCCCATCTCACCACCACCAACTTGCTTGCGGCCCAAATGCCGTCCCGTTCTAACCACGACCCCACCGGCAGCATCGAAGAGTTCGTGGCCTCCGGGGTTATCATTCTCAAACTGGCGCCGAGCAACGGCCAATTCCAGAGAACCTTGAGCATTAAGAAAATGCGCGGCACGGCCGTGCAGCCGGCCGAGTTGCCATTCAGGATCGTGACCGACAAAGGCTTGGTTCTCGACGCTCAGGATCATCAACCCATCGTTGTCCAAGAGTCGGTTGTCCAGCCCCTCGAGTTTTTTGAATTGCCTAAGCAAAATAAATAGTCTCTCGCGAGCTTCGCTCATCTTCCGTTTTTACACACCGACCGCGCTTTTAACTCTGTGGCAGGCCGATAGAAGAATGATTCCTTGTCGATTTTTCATCATTTTGGTATTTTGCCGCGTCGCTTGACAGTAATGGGAACGATGCTTAACTTTTCCGCAAGTTTAGGCGAAATATATGCGCATCGATAAGCTTACTACCAAGTCCCAAGAAGCGTTGCAGCAAGCCCAACTCCTGGCGGAAAGACGCAACCACCAGGCCATTGACGTGGAGCATCTGCTTTTCGCGCTTTTGGGCCAAAAAGAAGGCGTGGTCTTGTCGCTGCTGCAGAAACTGGGCGTTTCCGCCGGCACGCTGGTCGATCGCCTGCAAAAGGCTTTGGACCGCTTGCCCCAGGTAACCGGCGCTGCCGGCCAGACCTTCATCACGCCAAGATTGAAAAAGATCATCGAAGGCGCGGAAGCGGAAGCCGAAGCGCTCAAAGACGACTACGTTTCCACGGAACATCTCCTGCTGTCCATGGTTCAGGAGAGCGGCGAGAGCGGAAAAATCCTGGGCGAGCTCGGCGCCTCGCGTGACAAGATTCTCAACGCCCTGGTTACCATCCGCGGCGCGCAGCGGATCACCGATCCCAACCCGGAAGAAAAGTATCAAGCGTTGGAAAAATACAGCCGCAACTTGACCGATCTCGCGCGCAAGGGAAAACTCGATCCGGTGATCGGGCGCGACGACGAGATCCGCCGGGTGATTCAAGTGCTCTCGCGCCGGACGAAAAATAATCCGGTGCTCATCGGCGAGCCCGGCGTCGGCAAGACCGCCATCGTCGAGGGTCTCGCGCTGCGCATCGTCAACGGCGACGTGCCGGAGGGCCTCAAGGAAAAACGCCTCGTGGCGCTGGACCTGGGCGCGCTGGTCGCCGGAGCGAAATTCCGCGGCGAATTCGAAGACCGGCTCAAGGCGGTGCTCAAAGAAGTCACCGAAGCCGCCGGCCAGGTCATTCTTTTCATCGACGAACTCCACACCCTTGTCGGCGCAGGCGCCGCCGAAGGCGCCATGGACGCTTCGAACATGCTCAAGCCGGCTCTCGCCCGCGGCGAGCTGCGCTGCGTCGGCGCGACGACGCTGGATGAATACCGCAAGCGCGTCGAGAAGGACCCGGCGTTGGAACGCCGGTTTCAGCCGATTTACGTCGGTGAGCCCTCAGTGGAAGACACCATCGCGATCCTGCGCGGCTTGAAAGAAAAATACGAAGTCCACCACGGCGTGCGCATCACCGACGGCGCGATCATCGGCGCGGCCACCCTGTCGCAGCGCTACATCAGCGACCGCTTCCTGCCGGACAAGGCCATCGATTTGATCGACGAGGCGGCCTCGCGCCTGCGCATCGAGATCGACAGCATGCCCATCGAGATCGATGAAGTGGAGCGCAAGGTCCTCCAACTGGAGATCGAAAAACAAGCGCTCAAACGCGAGGAAGACAAAGCGTCGAAGGAGCGGCTCGCGCAGCTCGAACGCGAGATTCAAAACCTGAAGGAGACTTCCAGCGGCCTCAAAGCCCATTGGCAAAATGAAAAGGAATCGATCCAGCGCATCCGTTCGCTCAAAGAAAAGATCGAGGCGACTAAAGTTGAAGAGCAGCAGGCGCAGCGCCGCGGCGATCTGAACAAGGCCGCCGAGCTGCGCTACGGCACGCTGACCCAGCTCCAGAAAGAGTTGGAGCAGGCCAACCAGAAGCTCGTCGAGCTGCAAAAAAACCAGAAGATGCTCAAAGAAGAGGTCGACGCCGAGGATGTCGCCGAAGTCGTGGCGAAGTGGACCGGTATCCCGGTCTCCAAGATGCTCGAAGGCGAGATCCAAAAGCTTCTCAAAATGGAAGACCGGCTGAAGTTGCGCGTGGTCGGCCAGGACGGCGCGATTCACGCGGTATCAAACGCCGTGCGCCGCGCTCGCGCCGGCTTGCAGGACCAGAACCGCCCCATCGGGTCGTTTATCTTCCTCGGTCCCACCGGCGTCGGCAAGACGGAGCTATGCCGTGCACTTGCGGAATTTTTGTTCGACGACGAGCAGGCGATGGTGCGGTTGGACATGTCGGAGTTCATGGAAAAGCACTCGGTCTCGCGTCTCATCGGCGCCCCGCCGGGCTATGTCGGGTATGAAGAGGGGGGTTATCTGACGGAAGCCGTGCGCCGCCGCCCCTACTCGGTGGTGCTGTTCGATGAAATCGAAAAAGCCCATCCCGATGTTTTCAACGCGCTCCTGCAAATTCTCGAAGACGGCCGGATGACCGACGGCCAGGGGCGCACCGTGGACTTCAAGAACACGGTGATCATCATGACCTCGAACCTGGCGAGCCAATACATTCAGGATCTCGCCGACGGCAACCGCAAGGAAATGGAGCAGCGGGTCACCGCCGCGCTGCGCGAAGCCTTCAAGCCGGAGTTTCTGAACCGGGTTGACGAAACGATCATTTTCAACAGCCTCGGCCGCGAACAGATATCCAGCTCAAGCGGCTGCGGCAGAATCTCGCCGCCCGAAAATTGGCGCTCGAAATCAGCGAGCGCGCCAAAACGCTGATCGCCGATAAGGGTTACGATCCGGCCTACGGCGCGCGCCCGCTCAAGCGCACGATCCAACGTTTGATTCAGGACCCGCTGGCGGTTAAGATTCTCGAAGGGGAATTCAAAGAAGGCGATCGAGTTAAGATCGACTCTGACGGAGAGACCTTACTTTTCGATCGCGGGGAATCAACGCTCGAAGACGAATCCTCGGCTCAAGTGACACTCCATTGACCGCCGCATTGGATAAGCGTCAAGCGAAGCGAGTTCCCATTGGACTGGCCCGGGTGCGCAAAGAGCTTCCTCCTCCCGGCAAGATCTTTAAGAGCAAGAAGAGCGAAAGCCGCCAGCGGGCCAGAGAGAAGCTACGACAAGAAGTGAAGGAATCCGTCGCGCGCAAGTCTTCTTAACAAGTCTCGCCGGTGTTATTCGGAAAGGGGGCAGAGAAATCATCGCTGCCCCCTTTTCTGTTCTTGAGCAACATGGCTGACATAAACGGCGCAACCGACCAACAAGCGCATTTCCGCCTGGTTCTTTATCAGGTTTCGCTTGGCCTCGCTTTAGTCGCGTTAAATCATCGGGCGATCCAGGTCGCCTTGCCTACCCTCACTCTTGTCTTTCACACCGACGTTTCGTTCATTCAGTGGGTGCTGCTGGTCTACGACCTCGCCGTCATCGGTTTGGTCCTGACCTTGGGCAGGCTCGGCGATCTGTTCGGCCGCAAGTGGATTTATATCGCAGGCTTTCTGCTGTTCACTCTCGGCTCGGCGCTTTGCGGTCTGGCGCAAACCCCGGTTCAGCTCGTCGCCTTCCGCGCCGTTCAAGGAATCGGCGGCGCGATGATCATGGCCAACGGACGGGCGTTGGTGACGGTGAATGCGCCGCTCTCCGAGCGCGGCAAGGCCCTCGGGCTCACCTCGACGGCGTATCATGTCGGCTACATGGCCGGGCCGACCCTCGGCGGTTTTATCATCGACACCATCGGTTGGCGTTGGATCTTCCATCTGAGCATTCCCCTCGGCCTCGCTTGCGCCTATTTCGGCTGGAAGGTGCTCAAGGAGAGGGCGCGGAGCGAAGAACGCGTAAAGGTCGATCTGGCGGGCGCGGCTTTCTTGCTGCTCGCCAATATCTGTTTTATCTACGCCTTGAATCAGGCGCCTCATCTCGGCCTGCGCCACCCTGTCGTGTTTTCGTTTTTTATCGTCTCACTCGGCAGTCTCGTTCTCTTTATCCGCACCGAGCAAATTGCCGAGACGCCGATCTTGAGCCTTGCGCTCTTTCGCAACCGCTTGTTTACCGCGGCGAACTTAAGTCTCTTCTTTATCACCTCGACCCAATCCGCCATCGGCGTGTTGATGCCTTTTTATCTGCAAAATCTCGTCGGCTTCACGCCCAGCCAAATGGGTTGGATCATTATTGGCGGCTCCGTCGTGATCATCCTGGTTGCGCCGGTGGCCGGCTGGCTCTCCGATCGTTTGGGTTCGCGACTGCTATGCAGCGCCGGCGCCGCCATCATCGTCGTGGCTCAATTCTTGATCGGTTCCCTGACGCTGCGATCTTCCATTTTCCAGATCGTCTTGCCGCAGGTTTTGATCGGACTGGGTTGGGCGCTGTTCAACTCGCCTAACCAGAGCGCTATCTTGAGCACCGTGCCGCGCGACAAAGTACGCGCGGCTTCGGGCATGACCGTTACGACGGCGCGAATCGGTGGCGCCATCGGCATCGCGCTCTCTGGAATGATTCTCACCCTTAGTCTGAGCGCGGCTGGCCTCACGCCGGAACAGATCGCTTCTCCTTTGAGCTGGCAGGCGTCTCCCGAAATTCATCTGCAAGCGTTCAGTTACACCGTGCATGTCGTCAATGCCTTCGCGCTCCTGTCGGTTCTCTTCGCCGCCATGCGCGGCGCCCGAAAGGAGTAAGCGGGACCGTTGAAGGCCTGGCTCTGGATCATCCCAGTCAGGTTGCGTCCCAC
>JACPFE010000586.1 GCA_016183145.1 Deltaproteobacteria bacterium
GCGCGCCTTTGAGAATTCTCGCCGCCAAATCTTCAGCGGCTTTCATGACATCGCCGGCGGGCACGGCGATATTGACCAGACCCATACGCTGCGCTTCGCCGCCTGTGACGTTGTCGCCGGTGAGACACATTTCCAACGCCTCCGCGACGCCCACCGTGCGCGGCAGTCTTTGCGTGCCGCCTGAGCCGGGAATAAGGCCGCGCTTCACTTCCGCCAGGCCAAGCTTCGCGTCTTCGGCGGCCACGCGCATGTCGCACGCCAAGGCGAACTCCAAGCCGCCGCCAACGCAGTAACCGCGGATCGCCGCGATGGTCGGCTTGGTGATCGCCGCCACCGCGCGGGTTTGTGATTGGATCGTCGCCGAAAGTTTTTGCTGGCGCCGCTCAATGGGCGAGAACGGGGTCTCGGCGCGTTCTTTCAAGTCCATGCCCGCGGAGAACGCCTTCTCACCCGCGCCGGTGAAGATCGCGATGCGGATACCGGGATCTTCTTCGATTTGACGGCAAGCGTCGACCAGTTCTTTGGTCACCTGCCGGTTCATCGCATTCATCGACTCCGGCCGGTTGAACGTGACGAAAGCGATCTGATTACGCACTTCGAACAGTATTGTTTGGTATTCCATATCTTATTACCTGCCTCCCGTCCTATTTCAGACTATTGATGTTTTCTCTCCCGTCATTCCCGTGAAAACGGGAATCCAGGCCCGTGGAAAAAAACACAATGGCACAAAATCTGGATTCCCGCCTGCGCGGGAATGACAAAAAGAAGAGTCGACCTCCAGTTGACGTTAACGGAACCCCTCGGCTTCGAGCCGAGGGTTGTTCAGTTCCTTCACTTTCTCCTTGGCGCCCATTGCGCTCTGGATCTAAAGTTCCAAACGTTCACTCGCTTCGCTCAGTTCAACGCCCCCTCTTTCGTCCTCCCCCGCGACGCGGGGGAGGAAAGCCTGCCCTGAGCCACGTCGAAGGGAGGTGGGGGTTTGAACGATTTGAACGGCTGGAACGGTTTGAACGTCTATCGTCCCTTCGCCTTTCTTTCCTGCGCCAACTGCTCAAGAAATGACAAATCCAACAGCTCGCTCACGTTTAATTTCATCGCGGACAGGTTTCTATCGTTGGCGATCACGTTTTCCATCGCTTTGGCGGTGATCATCGGCAGCCCCGGGGTAACTTGACTATAGACCCGGCGGGTTTCCTCCAGCTCTTCGACTACATTGGATCGGTAGTATTCGCCGAGAAACTTTATTACGCGGTCCTTGTTCTTTTCGTCCCGGTAGAAATCCATGCCGTCCGCCAGCCCGCGCATGAAGTTCATGACCGTCTCTCTCTCGGCACGGATAAAGGATCGCGTTGTAACCGGTCCGGCAATCGTGTATTCAAAATCCTCCTTGGAAAAATCGATAAACGTGGGGTAACCCGCCTTCCGCGCCTTTAGCGTGAACGGCGATTGGAGCACTGTCGCCTGAACTTGCCCCGCCATGAGCGCCGTCCAACGGTCTCCCTGACCACCAATGCCAACGATCTGCACTTCCTTGTCAGGAATTAAGCCAAGCCGTCGCGCGGCCAGCCGGGCAATGAAATCCGTGCTCGATCCGAGCTGGCTGACCCCGATTCTCTTCCCCTTGAGATCTTCGGGGCGCTTGATAGAAGGATGAGCCGCCAAAATGTAGTCCAGACGGTTGCCAACGGCGCCGATAAACTGAAACTCCCTGGCGCCCTGCGCCCAAGCAGCCACCACAGTGGAGGCGCCTTGCAATTGCAGCAAAAGGTCACCAGAAAGCGCCGCCTGGATGCCCATCAGCCCGCCCCTGATGTAGATCGGTTCAATCTTCAAGCCGTGCTTTTCGAATGAACCCGAGCGGTAGGCGACCCAGAAATAACTGGACGAACCTCCCAGCGGGTAGCCGACCTTGAGCTCGCGGAGAGGTTTGGGTTGGGCGAACGATAACGATGGAAACAGAAAGAAAGCCGTGAGTAAGATTGTCGAAGCAATATTTGACATGATCGCCATAGTTACCCTCCTTCGAGACCAGACCAAACTTCTAGATATCCTCACCCTCGCCCTTTGGGAGAGGGCAAGGGTGGGGGCCATCCAACGCGCGAATGATACACTCTAGGACCGCCTCCGCGTCAGTGAGAACCTCATTGTCCCAAAAGCGTAAGACACGATAGCCTTGCCTTTCGATGAAAACAGTTCTTCGTTGGTCGGCCTTGATCTGAGACAAGTGCTGCCCTCCATCCAGTTCCACTACCAAACCGCGCTCGACACAGCAAAAGTCGGCGATATACGGGCCGATAGGATGCTGGCGGCGAAATTTAGCGCCGCACAGTTGGCGGTCACGCAAACATACCCAAAGTTTTTTCTCCGCGTCGGTTATTTCCCTTCGCAGCTTACGAGCGCGAATCTTTTGATGACCTGGGTACGGTAGCATTCGCAACTGCCCTCACCCTAGCCCTCTCCCAGGGGGCGAGGGAATAAATCGAATCCAGATTCCAGTTTCATCTCCACATCAATCTTTACCCTCGCCCTCTGGGAGGGCAAGGGTGAGGGCATCAATTGGCCAGCTCAAAGCACGGCAGCTTGATATTCGGATCATGGGTTTGCTGGAAAACCACCTTGACCCGGTCGCCCAGTTTTACTTTTTCCTTGGCATCGCCCACCAGCCGGCTCTCCATGATCACGCCTTCGTCCAGGATCACGTTGATGTAATAAATCGGCACCTCTTCTTTGAACGCCGGGTTGCGTGGCACGCGGACCAAGGTGAAGGTGTGAACCTTGCCGGTCCCCTTGGACTCGATCCAATCGAGCTCGCTGAAGCAATCGACGCAGGCGACACGCGGAAAGAACTGCACCTTGCCGCAGCTCTTGCATTTTTGCAGCAGCAGCTTGCCGGCGGCGGCGCCCTCCCAGTAAGGCTGATCGACTTTGTTGATCTTCGGTAAACTTTTCTGCGGTGCTCTTGCTTCGGCCATGATTATCTCCTTTCCATCACCAACGCCGCCGTGGTGCCGAGGTTGCGGCCATAATTCAACCAGCCGATTCCCGTCACCAAGGCCCGCTCCGCTTTTTTCACCTGATGCCCGTCCGCTTCACCGCGAAGTTGCCGCAGCGCTTCAACGACGTGGAGAAAGCCGCCTGCCAGGCCGGCTTGGCCGACCGACAGCTCGCCGCCACCGGTGTTGACGGGAAAATTCCCCCGATACGTGAGATCATGCGCGTCAACGAACTTTCCTCCATCGCCTTTCTTGCAAAAGCCCAGGTCCTCGATCTGAATCATGACGGCGATCGGATAATCGTCGTAGATTTCCACCAAGTTGATGTCCTGGTGCTTGACCTCCGAGAAAATACGCTCGCCCACCACTTTCATGCCGAAGGTGGTTTTATCCGGCAGCATGTTCGCCACCTGGTAGTGCGAGATTTCAGCATCGGTGACTAAATAGATCGGCTTATCGGTAATTTTTTTGGCTCGCTCTTCGGAGGCCAGGACGACGCATTCCGCGCCGGAACAAGGCATCACGCAATCGAAGAGCCGGATCGGATCGGAAATCATCCGCGAGTTCAAATAGTCTTGCATGCTCATCGGCTCGCGAAACAGCGCTTGCGGATTGTTGAGCGCGTTGTCGCGCTGCGCGATGGCGATCTTGCCGATCTGTTCCAGGGTCGTGCCGTACTGCGTCATGTGCAGCCGCTGGATCAGCGCCATCAGCGAATTCGGCCCGCCATAGCCGTAGACGTCGACGAAGTTGCCGCGCTGGTATTCCAACTGCCGCTGGGTCGGATTGCTCCGGTCGAAGGAATTGCCGCCGACCAGAACCGCGACATCAATATGGCCGCACTCGATGGCGTCCGCCGCCCGGCGCACGCTCATGACGCCACCGCCGCCGCCGTAATCGCCGTTGAGCACCCAATCGACTTCCAAACCCAACTGCTCGGCCACGTGGGGCGAATAATCCGGGCTTACCTGCGTGGTGATGGATAGCCCGCGGATTTCTTTTTTGTGCAGCCCCGTCTGCCGCAGCGCATCGCGGATCGCGTCGGCGTAATACCACAGCACCGACGCCTCCGACTTACGCGAATACTCCGTCGAGCCATAACCAACGAAACAAACTTTTTTACGCCTCATCTCTCTCGCTCCTTTCTCGCTCAGTGCTGAGTAATGAGTCCTGAGTCCTGAGTCCTGAGTAATGAGTCCTGAGCAATGAGTCCTGAGTCCTGAGTCCTGAGTCCTGAGTCCTGAGTGCCGAGTCCTGAGTCCCCTCCCCGGCTCAGCACTCAGCACTCGTTACTCAGGACTCGTTGCCTCGTTACTCAGTACTTAGCCATTTAGTTCCCGCCGCCCGATCCATCTCACTTTCCCGTCCGTAGAGCAACCGCAGCAGGCGCGCCTCACGGTAGAAGCCTTCGAAAGGAAATTCCTTGCAGACACCGTAGCCACCGTGAATTTGAATAGCAGTATCGGCGGCCTCAAAGGCCATCTTCGCCGCCCGCTTTTTTGCCAGAGCCGCTTCTTTAAAGTAGGGCAGTTCATGATCGGCACGCCATGCTGCTTCCAGTGTAAGCCATGTGCAGGTGCGCAGGTCAACCGAAAGGTCGGCGAGCATCCACTGAATCGCTTGCCGTTCCGCCAACCGCCGGCCGAAGGTCACCCGATTGCGCGCATGCTCGATGCTCTCGGCCAGGCAACGCATGGCAATGCCCAGAGACCGGGCGGCGATGCGCAACTGCTCGGAAGCGACGATCTCCTGCACCTGATACTCATAGCCTATCAGGCGCTCCGCTTGAAGCTTGCATCTCTGCAACGTGAGTTTGCCGACTGTAACGTCCGCGGTCAACTCCGTCTCCGCGCCGATGGCAAGCCCCGGCGTATCCCGGTCGAGCAGAAACAAGCCGGCCCGGCTCGAGCCCTCTTCGCGGGCAGGAAAAAGAAACAGAACCGCGCCGGGATCGATGACGTCGATAACGGTGTTGCTGAGCAAATAGCCGCCAGCAATTTCCCGGTAGCGAGTGGCGAGGCCGTTGAGCGTGCCGCTCTTGTGCATTTGATCGAACGCCAAAACCAGAGATAGCTTTCCGTTCACCAGGTCCTGAGCGTGCTTGCTCGCTTTCATGATGCCGGGAATGCATGCCGGTCCGAAAGGCAATATGGTTCTGCCGAACTCGCGGTAAATCAACGTCCGGGCCACCATACTGAGCGGTTCCGCCCCGTCCCACGCCGGCAGCTCCAACGCCCAAAGGCCGATGCGCCGCGCGATCTTTGTCAACGTCGCCTTCACTTCAGGGTCAAGAGCGCGCAGCGGCGGCGCCCCTGGCGGCAAGAACAACTCTTCCTGCCGTAAAAAATCGCGCTCCCGCGCCACCAGCTCGCGTTGAACAAACTGCGCCGCGGTATCGCGAATCAATTTTTCTTCCTCTGTAAATTTGAACTCCATCTTCTTATCCGTTCAATTGGAGAAACGTAGTGCGATCAGCGATGAACTGAAATATTTAGCTCCTACAGTGTTAACGCGATTCCTTCTCCACCCTCGCCCTTCTAGGGAGAGGGTCAGGGTGAGGGTTGTTCAAAGCCAACACAATCTGCTCTAACGCTGCGTCCGGGCTCACCAGTACTTCATTATCCCAAAAGCGAAGCACCCGATAACCGCGCTTTGCGAGATAAGTGGACCTCTTCTGATCTGCTTCGGCTTGGGTCGCATGCTGTCCACCGTCAAGCTCCACGACTAAACCACGCTCGACACAGCAAAAATCAGCAACGTAGGGACCAATGGGATGCTGGCGACGGAATTTCAAGCCGCAAAGTTGTCGTGTCCGTAATCTTGCCCAGAGTTTACCCTCAGCATCTGTTTGATCGCGGCGCAAGCTACGCGCGCGATTTCTTAATTTCACCGAAACGGGCACGCCCTCACCCTAACCCTCCCGCAAAGCGGGCGAGGGAAATAAAATAGTGCGGAATGATTCCTGACCCCAAAATCGACAATCAAAATTCTCACTACTGCTATTGCCTGATACCTTCTTCACTGAATCACCTTATCCGCCTTCATCAGCGTCCACTGCGGAATCGTCAGTCCGATCTGCTTCGCCGTCTTTAGATTGATCACAAACTCAAACTTCATCGGCTGCTCCACGGGCAGATCGGCCGGTTTGGTGCCTTTGAGGATCTTGTCCACGTAGGTAGCGGCCCGACGATACGAGTCGGGAAAGCTCGGCCCGTAGGACATTAGCCCCCCCGGCGTCCACATACTCCTTGGCAAAGAACATCGACGGCAAACGACGTCGTGCCGCAAATTCCACAAGACGGCTTCGTTGGCTCGAGAAGAGAGGAGATGGGGTTACAATGAGAGCTTTGGCGCGTTCCTTCTCCAGCCGGGAAAGTGTGCTGCCGAGATCATTGGGATCTCGCGCCTCAAAGAAATCGAGCCTTACGCTATGCGCTCGGCCCGCCGCCTGCGTTTCTCTCAGAAAAACCTCGGCGAGCGGGTGGGCAGGATTCCGGAGGACGGCCAACCTGGCGACTTTCGGGACGGTTTCCTTGAGGATCTCGACCCATTTTCCGCTGAATCCCTCTCCGAGCGCTAGTGCTAGTCCCGTGATATTGCCGCCCGGCCGAGCGAGGCTGTCGATGAGGCCATACCCTAGGGGGTCGGTGACTGCTGCAAAGACGACAGGGGTCGTAATCCCCGCGTTCTTCGCCGCCAGAGCACCGGCCGCCCCTCCGATAACCAGGACGTCTACCTTGAGCCGGATCAGTTCGGCTATGAGATGGGGCAAGCGTTCGGCTGACCCCTCTGCCCATCGAACCTCAATGTGGATGTTCTCGCGCTCACGGTAGCCTAGGTCGCGCAACCCCTGCCGGAACGCTTCGAGGTTGGCGCCGCCGGTCGACGAAGACAAGGGACTTATGAAACCTATCCGAGGGACTTTCTTCGGCTGCTGCGCGTGGGCTAGAGAAGCAGCAGTCAGAAAAAAAGTTGCCAGTCGCCGGATGGCGGTTCTTCTGTTCATTTTTCCTCCTCCGTAATGGGTTGGTTGGCGTCACACATCCGAGTCAGCGCTCTTGGAAACGTCTAAATGGTTGTCGCGGTAGGGACTGCCCTTGCGGGCAGCCCCCCGCACAGATCCGTACGTGAGGCGGTACCTCATACGGCTCCTACCTCGGGTTCATTTGACGGTTAGCCGCTCGGGGGCTGCTTCCCGTACGCTCCACAGTCCGGTCAACGCGACACCCCGGTTCTGTGTCCGGAGCGCGGCCATCTGTGTAGCGTTCCCCTTGGTCGTGCCCCTTTCCTCCACGGACTCCGCCGCCACACCTAAGTGACTTTGTTCGCCCGCTTCGCAAGTACTATGAGCACGTCCGACTCCCCGCAAACGTGCATGTCGACATTACGGCTGTTAGCCTTCTTCGACCGTCCCACTCCACCATCGAGCGTGGGCGTCTGCGAGGCCTCCCGGTTCTCGCGCATGGAGCTTCCCCACATGCCCAGGGTCTTAGACTCCGCGGCGTCAAAGGACCGCTTGCGCGTTTCGCTGCCCTTCATGTAGCCTTCCCCTTGTCAGGACAAGGTCGGCACACCGAAGTGATGATTTCGGAGCTCAATACCTGGCCTGTGCGTACCCCTGTCAACGCTTCACCTGCTTCCTTACGGACGCCGGCGCATGACTCGGAGCCAAAATGGTGCGCTACTCCTTTCTTGTGCGGCTCTTTCATCCGCAACTCCATGCCGGTTTATCCCGGCGCTTACCCTGACACCTTTTTCCAGTTCGTCTCAACGGTGCCCACTCTTGCAATTACGTGCACAGCACCCCCATCCTTGCCTTTCCCCATCAGAGACTGTGTCGCAATCGGACGTTCGCCCTTCGAGAACCTCAGGACGAACGGGAAACCACTTGATTTGCAATGAGACAATTCCGTTCGTGGTGAGGCTCTCGAACCATGAACGGAATTGCGACACAGTCTTTCAAGGGGGAAGGAACAAATCATATTCGATTCTCGCCATCCTCCATCCTCGATCTTCAATCCTCGGCGGCTCCTAATCCTTCCCCGCCGCTTTCAGCGCCTCATTCACCACTTCGATGATCGTCTTCATCTCGATCCACTCCGGCTTGCCGGTCTCCTCTATAACTTCATAACCCTCGCGCTCTTAGTTGTAAATTCTTATGGTTATTTAAAATCGCCCGCAAGACCCCAGCGTGCATGAGCGAATCCCAGGATACTCAACCCGTGCTACATTGACTTGCGTTACGATGCCCAGGTATGATGAGCGTCGAAAGGGAAAGTAATGGCAAAGAACAAACTAAAAAAAGAAACCTGGACGCTGAACGTCGACCGTAGGATCAAGGGTGCGGTCATCAAAGAGGCGAAACGGCGCGGCGTCTATCCCGTACACCTAATCGAATCCATGGTTCGCGAGAAGTTCAATCCTTTTGGCCACACGGACATCAAAGACGAGGCGGCCTATGTCCGGAGACTGCGCGACAAAGACCGGCACGCTAACGACAAGAAGTTCCTTGAGGAAATCCGCCGATGGGAGAAAATCAACTCCTAGTCGATACGGACGTCCTCATCGCTTACCTTAACCACAGGGCTTACCGGAGCTATCTCGAATCAGCTAGATATCGGGTCTACTATTCTGCCATCACAAAGAAAGAACTTCTCTCGAAACGAGGCCTGAAAGCCTCGGAGCGCCAAGCCATATTGACGCTACTTAAACGCTTTCGGCTCATCCGCATCGACCGACGAGTGACTGACGAATATTCGCGCTTGAGAATTCGCTATCCTTCGCTTGCCAAGGGCGATGCTCTCATCGGTGCATCCGCGCTTGCCAGGAAACTGCCGCTGCTAACTCAGAATTTGCGTCACTTCTGCGTGATTCAAGGCTTGGTCTTGTTGCCGGTCGAAGTCAAACGCCTGCGGTCGCAAAACCCTCAATGACGCGAGCGCCTGAAACAATCTCAGCCTTCACTGAATCACCTTGTTCGCCTTCATTAGCGTCCACTGCGGAATCGTAATACCGATCTGCTTGGCTGTTTTCAAATTGATGATGAACTCGAACTTCATCGGCTGCTCCACCGGCAGATCAGCGGGCTTGGCTCCCTTCAGGATTCTGTCCACATAATATGCGACGCGCCGGTAGCTCTCCGCGAGGTCCGCCGCGTAGCACATGAGCCCGCCGGCATCCACAGCTCCTCTGTTGCCGTATACCGACGGAAGCCGACTCTTTAAGGCAAAACCCACAATTCGTTTTTCATTAGCATTCGTTAACGGGCCCTGGATCACGTAGAGTCCATCGGGGCGCTGCTTGATCATCGCAGCAAAGACCTTCTCGAAGTCGTTCGCAGTTCGTACCTCCCAAGGCTGAATAGTCAACTTCAGCGCGCGCGCCGCGGCTGGAAGAACCTCTTTCTTCTCGACTACATTGCTCCGAGTTTCCGGATTGTAGAGAACCGCGACACGGGTGATTTTCGGAACGGCTTCTTTGAGCAACTCAAGCCGCTTACCGCCTAGTTCTCTCGCAAGGGTTGTAAGGCCCGTGACGTTGCCGCCGGGATGGGCAAGGCTTTCAACATGGCCTGCCTCTACAGGATCTGAACCCAATCCCATCATAACAATGGGAATCGTCTTAGTCGCGTTCTTGGCCGCCCGTACCATCGTGTCTCCTCCTGCTGCCACGATGACATCGACCCTGAGACGCACCAGGTCGGCCGCAAGCTCAGGGTGCCGATCAACCTTCCCCTCCGCATATCGGTACTCGAAGGCGATGTTCTGTCCTTCGATGTAGCCACGCTCGCGCAGAGCCTGTCGAATTGCCTCGGCACGGAGGGACTCACGAGCTGGCTCTTGCGATGAAAGATACCCAATCCGCCAAATCTTCTTGGCCTGCTGCGCCTCGGCAAGAGAAGCAGTAGTCAGAAAAAAAGTTGCCAGTCGCCGGATGGCGGTTCTTCTGTTCATCGTTCCTCCCAAGTTAAGTCCTGAGTCCTGAGTAACGAGTCCTGAGTTATGAGATTCGGATCTCCGTCCTCAGCACTCAGGACTCGTTACTCAGGACTATCATTCGATCGCTCCGTCCGCCCGCACCGGCACGTTGGGCGGGATTGTCAAGCCGATCTGCTTCGGTGGTCGCGGTGCGCGATGACGATGTTTGTTCTTCTTCGTAGCCGAGGTCGCGGAGGCCCTGTCAGAATCCTGCTACAACAGCAGGCGAACCGGAAGTCAGTATACCAATCTGAGAAATCTTTCCCGGCTGCTGCGCTATCGATGAGCAGGGCAACGACACAATGGCCAATGTGAAACTGACGGCCACCACGAGTATCCTGCGTCTCACGGTCACTTTTTCTCCTCCCGTCGCAAGTGACCTGTCCTGGTGGGAAAAAGGCTGTGTAGGGGCGCAACATGCTGCGCCCCTACTGAATTAGCTTGCCTGGGCCGCCTCCACGCGCTTCAAACGTTCCTCAAGGCGACTCATCTGCTGTTTGATGACCGTCAGTTCGATATCGAGCGTCTCGTGCAGCTTCATGAACCCATCGACGTGGGTTGCGAGCCGATCGATACGATCCTCCATTACGGCGAATCTCTGGTTCATCTCCTTACGGAGATCACGAAATTCAAGGTGGACGAGCCCAAATTGCCTATCTATCTGGCCGAATCTTGCATCTATTTGGCGGAATCTTGCATCTATTTGGCCGAATCTTGTGTCTACCTGGCGGAATCTTGCATTTATTTGACCGAATCTTGTATCTACCTGGCGGAATCTTGCATCCGTTTGCCGGAAGCCACTCCGAACAAGTTTTTCGAGGGAGGTGAGCTGCTGATTGATGGTTCGAGGTTTTTTTGCCGATTTCTTTTTTGCCATCTGTCCTCTAGCTGCCGCAAGCTGGACTGAAAGTCAAGATGAGATTTGGGCCAATTGCCTAATGGCGATTCTTCTGTTCATCGCGCCTCCCAAGTTAAGTCCTGGGTCCTGAGTCACGAGTCATGAGATTCGGATCTCCGTCCTCAGCACTCAGGACTCGTTACTCAGCACTAATTCCTTTGCTACCGTTGCCATTGCTGCGTCACATCAACTCGAGCACGGCCACGCCCTCGCGGAACAGCGCGCGCTGGATGATATGGCGTTGGATTTCCGACGGGCCTTCGACGATGCGGTGCGAGCGGGCGTGGCGAAAGGCGCGCGCAATAATGTTTTGTTTGCGCAGCGCCGACGGTCCCGCGGCTTCCAGGGCGAAGTCGATAACCTTGTGAAGAAGCTCGGTGCCAAAGAGCTTGACGTTGGCGGCTTCCGTGCGCACGTCGAGTTTCTGATCGGCCTTCCAGGCGCCGAAATAGGTGAGCGTGCGCAGCGCCTCCAGCTCGCCCAGAAAGTGGCCGATGCGCTCAACGCATTTCCCCGCTTCTTTGTCATCGTGACGCAGATACCGCGCCACTTCGCGCAGCACCCGTCGCGCCATGCCGTGGGAGCGGATGCCAACTTGAAA
>JACPFE010000587.1 GCA_016183145.1 Deltaproteobacteria bacterium
CAAGGGCAAAGTGCCGATCTACATCGCCGCCAGCGGGCCCAAGATGCTCGAGCTCTCCGGTCGCATCGCCGACGGCATCATCGTTCTTGTCGGTGTCGCCGACGAATACATCGCCCACGCAAAAGAAAAGATCGCCGCGGGAGCGAGAGCCGCGGGAAGAAAGCTCGAAGATATAAACTTGGTTTTGTGGGTTCCTTGCGCCGTTTCGGATTCGTCACCGGCGAAGGACGCGGTTAAAGCCCACGTCGCGCGCGTGGTGGCGCATCCGCTGCCCTACGTGCTCGATCCAAACGAACAAACAGTTTTAGAAGAGATCCGCAAGACCTACGACTACTACCACCACATGGACCAGCAGGCGAACCACGCCGAGGTGATCCCCGACTGGCTGGTCGACAAGTTCGCCATCGCCGGAACGGTGGATCAGTGCCGCGCGCAGATCGCGCGCATCAAAAAAACCGGCATCCAGCAGATCGCGATCATTCCCTACAGCTGCCCCGGTGAAGACCGGGAAGCGACGCTACGCGGGTTTGCGAAGGCGATGGGTTGAAATCGGGCGTCACCGATGAGATTCTCGATGACGCTGAATAATCCAGCACAGGAGTGACGGTTATGAAAATCGTACATACCATGATCCGTGTGAACGATCTCGATGAGAGCCTCAAGTTTTATTGCGACGGGCTCGGTATGAAGCTCTTAAAGAAAAGAGAATATGAGTCGGGCCGCTTCACCAACGCTTTTGTCGGCTATGGTTCGGAAGAAACCGATGCGGTTATCGAGCTGACTTATAACTGGGACACGCACGCTTACAATATCGGTAACGGCTTTGGCCATATCGCGCTCGGCGTGCCGGATGTTTACAAAACCTGCGAAGAACTGCGCGCCAAAGGAATTAAGATTGTCCGTGAGCCGGGACCGATGAAACATGGGAGCAGCAGCAATGCCATCGCCTTTCTCGAAGATCCGAACGGTTACAAAATCGAGCTGACTACGCGGGCGAAGTAGCGATTTAAACCGCCGGGCTTACGCCTTGCGCAGCTGGATGAACCTCGCGGTGCCGGGGTCCGTTCTGTAGGGGCCAGCCAAGCGACGTATCTCCGCCGAATAATCAGATTTAATCCGCGGAAGGGAAAACGTGAGTTGGCCACCGGCTTAGCCTCATTTGATTCCGGCGTTCGGGGCATGATCCCTTTCGGGGCCATAGAGCTATAGAGTTACGGTCCAGGAAAATATGATCACTAGCCACGCCGACGTCGTCGGCAGCCTTCTCCGGCCCGCGGAATTGCTTGCCGCCCAGAAGCAACTCGCCGCTGGGACCATCACCGCGGATGAATTCAAAGAAATAGAAGATCGCGGGGTGGACGAGGCGATCGCTCTCCAAGAATCCGTCGGGCTGGAAGTCGTGACCGACGGCGAGATGCGTCGGCTATCGTTTCAGAGCCAGATGACGGCGGCGGTGAGCGGTTTTGGGGAGTTCGACCTTGACGCATTTCTTTGGGGCGATTGGTACGACGAAAATGGAGTCCACAGAAAACGACGGCCACGTAAACTTGGCGCAATCGGCAAGCTCGTGCGCCGGCGCTATCTCTCTGTCGATGAGTTTGCGTACCTGAAGAGCGGAACTAAACGTCTTCCCAAGGTCACGCTTCCTAGCCCCGGACTGTGGGCTAACTTCTGGTCGCCGACGTATTCTCGAGATGTCTATCCGACGCTGGATAGTTTTCTCGCCGACATCGTAGCGATCTTGCGCGATGAAGTTGCCGAGCTCGCTCGCCTGGGCGCCACTTACATTCAAATCGACGCGCCCCAGTATGGCCTCCTCCTCGATCCGAGAACCCGGGGCTTCTATGAAAAGCTGGGCTGGAGTTTGGACCGTTGGCTCGATCGAGGGGTGGAGCTGGATAACGCCGTCATGGCTCAGATTCCTGGCGTGACCTTCGGCTTTCACGTCTGACGCGGCAACCAGGGCGGCCGTTGGCTGTCCCAAGGTGGCTATGAAGCGATCAGCAGGAAATTGTTTCGCAAGCTTGAGGCGCAACGGCTGCTGCTGGAATACGACGACGCGCGCTCCGGTTCCTTCGAGCCATTAGCTGATGTTGCCGACGGCGCATTTGCTGTCCTAGGGCTTGTAACCACGAAGAAGCCGGAGTTGGAATCAGTGGAACTGCTTACGCGGCGGATTACCGACGCCAGCCGCCACTTCCCGAAGGAACGGTTGGCCCTCAGCCCGCAGTGCGGCTTCGCTTCATCCGTCATCGGCAACAAAATCTCGCCTGAAGATCAACGAAAGAAACTGGAACTCGTTGTTGCCGCGGCACAAGCCATCTGGGGCTAAAGGAACTGTCACCCAGCCTGCGTCAGCGCCCGCAAGATCAACGTCACGCCGACGATGAACAACAGCAGCAACAGCCACCGGCTAAAAGTTTCCTTGTTGATACGATCCTGGGTTTTGAGTCCGGCGTAAAAGCCGAGCAGGATAAACAAGGTCACTTCCAATGACAGCGCCAGCGTGGAGCGGTTAAAAAGATTCCAGGTCGAAACCGCGGCCAACTGGCTCAGTTTGGTCACCATGAACATGGTGGCGATGGACTTGATGAACTCCCGTTTTTCGAGTCTCAGGCTGTAGAGATAGATCGCCAGGGCCGGACCCGCCGCGTTAGTTAACCCGTTAAGGAATCCGCTGATGAACCCGGCGGGCGGGTTTAAAATCTTTTCTAGGCGCGGCGAGATCGTAAACTCGAAACGAAGCCAATTGGAAACCACGAAGACGAATACCATGATGCCGAGGCCCAGATTGAGCGCCCATAGCGGGAGCGTCACGAGCACTTTAGTTCCCAAGAAGACGCCCGCGACCGTCAGCACAAAAAACCATGCGAAGCGCCGCAGCACGGCGGAGGGAAACCCGCCGCGAAAAACCTGCGCTACGTCCATGACGATATTAGGGATGATGAGAATCGTAATTGCCAGGCGGATGTCCAACAGGAGCGCCACCATCGGTGTTGCGATCAGCGGAAAGCCCATGCCCGAAGTTCCCTTGACAAACGCCGCGAACAAAAGCGCGATGCCCACCAGGATCGTGGTCAAATCGACAGACATGTTAGGCGGGCCCCGGGGTCTGGATTAGTTGCGGCATTGAAAAAGAAAATGCAAGCTGCGATGAAAGTTTCTGATAAGATTCGTTAATTACGGATTGCTCAACGCCATGCGCTTTCTTAGTCGCACGCCGGTTAGGACATTCATTCTCTATCCGATCATTACGGCGCTTTGGGAATTCATGATCAACGGGCGCGTTCTGGAGCTTTATTCGTTCTATGCGCCGTTAATGGTCTGGGGCTATCTCCAATACCACCTCTGCGGGCGCTATCGAAGCCATCAGGGCGGTGGCGGCCCCGGACTGGAAACGCCGCCGGAGCGTTTGGTTGCCACCGGTCCCTACGCCTACACGCGCAACCCCATGTACCTCGGCCATATCATTTTTTTGATCGGCCTGACGCTGACGCTAAAATCCTGGCTCGCCGCGATGATCACCGCCGGCGTCGCGATCTGGTTTCACCGGCGCGTTCTGGGAGATGAGCAGGAGTTACGCGGACGCCTCGGCCAGCCCTACGTCGATTACATGAATTCCGTGAAGCGTTGGATTCCGGGGCTCTTTTAAAGGATGATGGATGAAGGCGAAAGGACGAAATAATTCATCCTTCCGCCTTCATCCTTTCGCCTTCATCCTTTCGCCTTCATCCTTTCGCCTTCATCCTTTCGCCTTCATCCTTTCGCCTTCATCCTTTCGCCTTCATCCTTTCGCGTTCAAGGCTTCTGCCGCTGCTTGGTCTGCTTTTCCCCCGTCGAGAAATAGTCGCCTTTGACCGCCAACTCCGCTTCTTCTTCGTCTTCCGTCGTCCAGGCGCCGAGACTGTAACCATACCACGGCATGCGCGGTTTGAGCGGCGGCAGCTCCAATTCTTCCCAAATCTGTTTCGATCTCTCCATGAATTCTTTGCGCGGCAGCGACACCGGCGTATAGGGCCAGGGACGCACGGCGTTGATCAGCAGCGCGCCGATAGAGGCCATGCGCACCTCTAGACTTTCCCGTCCCGGCGGATGCGACGATGGATCCAAGCCGGGAGATTTTCCCTTGGCGATCACGATGTCTTCTTCCGGCCGCACGTTAAAACAGATCGCCCAATTGACCATCGCCGGGTCGTGGATATCGATGTCTTCGTCAACCGCCACGCATATTTTGGCGTAGGCGCCGGTGAAACCGGCCGAAGCGTTCAGCGCGCGCCAGGCGTCGGCCTTGGTGGCGTTGCGCATTTTGATCACGCAGTAGGCCTGGCCGCTGCCGCTGACCTCGTCATGGAGGGCGACATCCAGGACCGCCGCGTTGCCGCTATCGTGGCGCAAGAATTTATAGATGATCTTCTCCGTGCCGGTGTGCTTGATCTTGCTCGATTCGCTCGGCGGAAACTGGCTCATGAGCGCGGTGTAGATCGCATCGCGCCGGTGCGTAATGCAGGTGACTTCCAGGAACGGTGAAACCGTACGGTGGCCCATATAGCCGGGGTATTCGCCGAACGGCCCTTCGGGTTCGATCACGTCGGTGGGAATCGTTCCTTCGATAATGATTTCCGCCGTCGCCGGCACGAGCAAATCGATGGTCTTGGCCGGCACGACCTCCACCGGTTCGCCAGCGAGCCCTCCGGCAAGCCGGTATTCATCGAAATCGTAGGGAATCTTCGCCGTCGCCGCGTAGGCGATGCTGGGGATGACACCGATGGCGATCGCCGCTTCCAGCCGCTTGCCCTGGGCCTTGCACTTCCTCCAATGCTGGCCCATATGCTGCGATGTGAATAATCCCCCGGTGCGATTCGGCGCCTTAATTTGGCTGCGATAGTTGCCGATGTTGTAAATGCCGGTCTCGGCGTCCTTGGTGATCCAGTTGGCCGAGGTGAGATAGGGCGCGTTGTCGAAGCCGGGAGTCGAGATCGGCACGGGGAGCATGTCGAGTCCGTGGCCGTTGAGCAGGTCCTGGCCCTGCCAGACGACTTCTTGAGCCGGCCCGGAACCGACTTTCACCGGATCGAGGGGATCTAATTGGGCCTGCGCCCAGCGCTCGCTGATTTCTTCCGGCTTGCACATCAGTCCGATGGCGTAGATTTCCGTGGTCGCCGCCAATGTGCCCACGGTGACCGGCATCGAATAACGTTTTCCCTTGGCGTCGACGACGTTTTCAAACAGGAAGGCCTTTCGCTGTTCCTCGTCCAGGCCGCGAAACTGCCAGCGCACCAGCGGCATGAGTTCTGTGTCCTTGTTGATCTCACGCTTAACGCGCACGAGCTTCCCTCGCTCTTCAAGGGCTTTAAGGTGCGCGCGAAAATCCCGGTAGTAATTTATGCTCTTCGCCATTGCGATCTCCATTGAAAAAGTGCTTGTGCCATCTATCATCCGTGCCCCAAATCTTGTCAAGCGATGTTTCAGCCGAAGTGCACCTTCCTTGCGGCGTTGGCGGCACCTTTGAGCAACCCGCGACCGGCTGCCGCCCTGGAAAATCACTTGTGCAAAAGCGGCTGGCTCTGTAAAATAGACCGATAACGGACGCTATCGGCGGCCCGCCGGTATCATGAAGAGTCAAAACCAACCATCACCTCCGTCTTTACCGCGTCAGAACACCCCGGCAACAACGCAACGCAGATTTTCATTCATTAGTCCCGAGACAGCGATGGCTTGGCTGGTGATCGGTTCGCTTTTGGTTTTGGGTTTGCTTGCTGATCTATTGGGCCCCGCCGACGTATCGGTACCCGCCTATTTACTAGCCATCCTGTTCTTAATTGTCGCCTTGCCCAGCGCCCGCCTCAAGATTCCGGTTGCGGCGATCGGCACTGTCTTTACCGCAATTCACTACTTTTCTTATTCGGCCGCCGCCGACATATCCGCCTGGCAGGTCGTCCTCAACCATGTTTCCATCGTGATTCTGATATGGCTCGTCATAGCTGTTTGTTTGCGCGACAAACGGTCCGAAAATGCCCTGTCAGAAAGTGAGGGGCGTCTGCGCGCCATCATGGAGGCATCCTCGGTGATTCTGTGGACCATGAACGCGCAAGGACAGGCAGTAGAGGATTCCTGGTCGTGGCGAGTCTTCACCGGCCAAAGCTTTGAAGAGTTGAAAGGCTTGGGTTGGCTAAACGCCTATCACCCTGATGACCGAAAACGCATTCAGATCGACTGGCAAAGAGCGCTTGCGGGCAAAACTCGCCTCGAAGCTCAGTATCGCTTGCGCCGCCACGACGGGCAATGGCGTTGGACCCAAGTCTGCGCTACGCCACTATTGGATTCCAACGGCTCGGCGCGCGCTTGGGTCGGCATGAATACCGATATCACCGAGCGCAAACAAGCCGAGGCTGACGCGCTTTTTATTCTTGACCTGAGCGAGTGCGCTAGCCTCGCCACGGATCCGGATGAGCTAATGTGGGCGGCGGCGGTGGCCGCCGGCGAGCATTTGCAGGCGGCGCGCTGTGGTTTTCTCGATATCGATCTGGAAAACGACCGATTTACCGTCCATCGCGATTACCATCCGCGCGCGCCGTCGGTGGTGGGCGCCTACCCGCTCAGTGTTTTCGGCCCGGCAATCGTCAGCCTGGGAGAGTCCGGGCGCGTAAGCATCGTATGCGACACCACCGAGGATGAGCGTACTGCGCAATTCATCGACGCTTACCAGCAACTAGGGGTGCGTTCCTTTGTGGCGATTCCACTGCTCCGTGAAGGCCGGATGGTCTCGACACTACTTGTCGCAGCCCAGGAAGCGCGCAGTTGGAGCGAAGGCGAGGTTGCGCTGGCCAAAGCCGTCGCCGAGCGCACTTGGCTCGCTGTGGAAAAGCTCCGCCTCGACGCGGCCCTGCGCCAAAGCGAGGAAGCGCTACGCGAGGCCGACAAGCGCAAGGATGAATTCCTGGCGACGCTGGCTCACGAATTGAGAAACCCGCTGGCGCTGATGCGCAACGTGGTCAACTTAATCCAAATACCCGGATCCTCCGAGGGCGAGCTGCGCTGGGGCCGGGATATTCTCGATCGGCAGGTCAACTACTTGACTCGGCTCACCGATGATCTATTCGACGTAAGCCGCATCACCCGGCAGAAGCTAGAGTTGCAAAAAGAGCGCGTGGATTTGCGGGAGATCGTCAACGCCGCAGTGGAATCGAGCCGGCCGGCCATCGATGAGCGCGAGCACGAACTCGTTGTCACGCTGCCCAAGCAGGCGATTTACGTCGAAGCCGACCGTGTCCGTTTCGCCCAAGTCCTTATGAATCTGCTGACCAACGCCGCTAAATACACGCCCAAACCGGGTGAAATTTCGCTGAGCGTCGAGCCGGCGGGCGGTTTGGTCGTAGTGCGGGTGAAAGACACCGGCGTCGGCCTTTCCGCGGAAAGTTTAGCCCATGTCTTCGATATGTTTTACCAAGTGGACCGCTCCTATTCTCGGTCTGACGGGGGGCTCGGGCTCGGGCTTACTCTGGTGCGCCAACTGGTTGAGATGCACGGTGGAACCATCGAGGCGCGTAGTGCCGGCATCAATCAGGGCAGTGAGTTTATCGTCCGTCTACCGATCCTCCGTGAGGCGTACCCGCCCCAGCCCTTCGCGTCTCCTCGTGAAGCGGCGAAACCTCCCGCAGCGACGGCTCGCCGCATACTCGTAGCGGATGATTTCCCGGAATCCGCGAACGCCCTGGCCAGGCTGCTGAGAGCCGACGGTAATGAGGTGCAAGTCGCTCAGGACGGTCTCGAAGCTCTCGATACCATGGCTAAGTTTCATCCCCATGTGGTCGTGCTCGACATTGCGATGCCGAAGTTAAACGGCTACGACGCCGCTAGGATCATACGGGAACAGCCTTGGGGCAAGAAAATAATCTTAATTGCGATGACCGGTTGGGGTCACCAGCAGGACCTCCGGCGCGCCAAAGAGGTCGGCTTCGACGCCCACTTGACGAAGCCGGTAAAGTACGAAGCCTTATTGCAAGCGCTCGATCAATTGACCATGGATAAGGGGGCCGAGATCGGCCGCAGCCCCGAGCTTTGAGGATCGGAGCCGGCGCCAAGGCGCCAATGCCTAATCATCGATCCGACACCAGAGACGCTTAGGAACCACGCCGCTTAGGTCAATAAGATTCCCAGCATTCTCAAATATCCCATTTCCGGCATCTGCGATCACAGCCAGCCTGATCAGCCCCGGAGTGCGCACAGGCTCTGACTTCTCCCCACGGATATCCGCCAAAACACTGAGATCGGAAGAGC
>JACPFE010000075.1 GCA_016183145.1 Deltaproteobacteria bacterium
CATGACGCGGCGCGACCTGCAGCAGATCGGCAAGGACAAGGGGCGCCCCTGGGACTTCGGCAAGGATTTCGACGAGGCGGCGCCGTGCAGCGCGCTTGCGCCCGCGGCGAAAATCGGCCATCCAGCGCCACATCTCGTATTCGTCGCCGGATTCCTGCACGATCTGGGGCGCCTGCTATTTTATCGCTATTGGAAAGAGCCATTCTTGGAAGCCGTTTCGGTGGCGATCGACAAAAACCTTCCGGCGTCCGAGGCCGAGACCCTCGGCTTGGGCATGAGCCACCCCGAATTCGGCGCGCACTGGGCGAGCTGCGCGGAGTTGCCTTTGTGGCTACAGCAGACCATTCGCTTCCATCACGTTCCGTTCTACACATTGACGGACGTGGTCGACGCAAAGACCGCGAAGATCATCGCTCTGGTTCAGTTGGCGGATTCGGAGTGCGAGAACCTCGCCATTAGCCGGGGAGGGGACCTAGGCGAGTGCTCCGGTGACTTGTGGACGAAGCTCAACCTGCGGGTCGAGGACTGGACGGAGCATCTGCAGGCCATCAAACGGGAAATTGAGGCGAGCCGGCCGGTATTCGGCTTCGACGCGGATGGCTTCGAGGAACCGGATGACCGAAAGCAAGGCGGCATTAAAGTAAGAGCAAAAGTCCAGGACCCAAATGGGTTGGTCAACACGCAGCGGCGCGGCCAAATCATCCCGTTTCCCGCGCGCCGCGAAAACCCGCGCGTGGAAGCAAGCGGCGCCGCCGGCAACGATGCTTCGCCGAATAAACTGACGATCCTGGTGGTGGAAGATCACGGATCGCTCTGTGAGATGTTAAGCCTCTGCTTGATGCGCTTCGGTTATCACGTGCGCACGGCCAGCGACGGCAAGGCCGCCCTGGATATTCTTGCCAGGGAGAAGATCCATCTCGTGCTTCTGGACTTGATGTTGCCGCGGGTGGATGGCTTTACCATCTTGAAACACCTGAGCGCATCGCGGGGCGAAAAGATGCCTTACGTGATCGTCGTATCTGCCGGCGCTTCGGAGAAAGACCGTAACAAAGTTCTCGAGTTGGGAGCCAATGAATACATGCCCAAGCCCTTTCAGCTCACGCGCCTTTTGGAGCGCATCCAGACGATAGAGAAGTATCTGCTCTAAATCCTCGCTAGGCTCGGAATCCCCAATCTCAGATTACCGATTTCAGGTTGAAAAATTTGCAATCTGAGATTGCAATTTGAAATGGTGCCGTCAATAAGCCGACACCGGCAGCGGCCTTTTTTTGACGGCGCTTTCGCTCCGGCAGCGAAAATCTTCCTAGGATTCAGGGTCATGCCCTCTTTCAAGCCTTGGCACATGGGTTGCTCAAAGCACCGGCTGCAGGGCAACCGTGAATAAAAAACTCATTATCATCGCCAGTGCGGTTATCGTTCTTCTCGGCGGCGCCGGCGCCGGCGTCTGGTTTTTCACTGCGGATATATTGCCGGAATTCATCAAGCCCAAGGGCGCGACGCGTGGAAAGGAGACTGCGAAACGCGAAGAACCAAAAAAACACGAGCCGGAAGTAGGCGCCGACCTCGAGGTTTTCGTGGTCAATCTGACTGGATCGATACCAAGCCGTTATTTAAGAACGAGCTTGAGCCTCGGCGTCAAAGACGAGCGCGAAAAGGAAAAAATCCGGGAATCCAGCGGGCCGATTCGCCACGCCGTCATCATGTATCTCACCGAGAAAACAGTGGAAGATCTGATCGATCCCCAAGGCAAGAACAAGCTGCGTGCCGACCTGCTCAAGCGCATCAACACGGCCATCGGCAAACCCTTGGTGCTGAACGTTTATTTTAAAGAGTTCCTCATTCAATAGGTCTTCAATGTTCCAGACGATCAGCAGACCCGCCGCGCTCTTTGGCGCCGGCATCGCGAGTTGGAGCGCACTCTGGCGCCGTCTGTGGCAGGCGCTGAGCCGTCGCTCCGCCACGCGCGGCGCCCTCGAACACTTAGGTAGCTTGCCCTTGACCACCCAGTCCTCGCTCGCCCTGGTGCGCCTCAACAAGGAAACGTTGTTGCTCGGCATTACCCCTCAGGGGATCACCTTGCTCACCAAGAATCGCGAGCCAAACGCCGAAGGCGTGCGCAAAGGGGAGATCAAGAAAAAGCCGACCCGGTGCGAGGGTCTCCCGCTCACGGAGTCGCCGGCCCGATGAACCCCGCGGCACTCAACGCTTTAACAGGCACGTTGAAAGGCACCGAGGCGGCCACGGTCATGGAGATCCTCATTCTCCTGACGGTGCTCTCCGTCGCCCCGTTGGTGCTGGTAACCTTGACTTCGTTTACGCGCATCGTGATCGTGCTGTCGTTCTTGCGCCAGGCTCTCGGAACGCAGCAAGCGCCTTCCAATCAGATCATCATCGCCCTGTCGTTGTTCCTCTCGTTTCATATCATGGCGCCGGTGTGGCAGCGCATCGAAGCCGACGCGGTGAGCCCCTACTTCAAGCGGCAAATCGAGCCACAGGCGGCGCTGGAGCGCGCCTGGGGCCCGCTTAGAGAATTTCTCTTCCGGCAGACGCGCAAGGCGGATCTGGCGCTGTTCAACGGAGGCCACAGCGCCGCCGATGCGGCCGAGGTGTCGGCCACCCATTTGATCCCCGCCTTTGTAATCTCGGAGCTCAAGACCGCTTTTCAGATGGCGTTCCTGATCTACGTTCCGTTTCTCGTCTTGGATCTCGTGGTCGCCTCCATCCTCATGTCCATGGGCATGATGTTTTTGCCACCGGTGTTGATCTCGCTGCCGTTCAAGCTCGTTCTGTTCGTCCTGGTGGACGGCTGGAATCTGCTCGTCGGCTCGCTGATCAGGAGTTTTGCATGACGCCGGAGGCGCTCATCGATATCCTGCGCAATGCCTTGATCGTGGCCGGCACCGTGGCCGGCCCGACCATTCTTTTCGGTTTGGTCGCCGGCGTGGCCGTCAGCATTTTTCAAGCGACGACGCAGATCAACGATTTTACCCTGGTTTTCGTGCCGAAGGTGCTGGCGACGATCCTCGCGCTGATTCTCTTCGGCTCCTGGATGCTCCAGACCTATTTGCGCTTTACTCGCGAACTGATCATCAATTTGCCGGCGGTGATCGGCTGAGGCCGCAGACGAAAGGGGCGCAACGAGGCGAGCGAAATGACCGATATGACGCAATGGATCAGCACTCATTGGCCGGAGGTCGTCACCTTCATGCTGGTCTTCGGCCGGTCGGCGGGATTGATCGTCAGCGCGCCCTTCTGGGGCAGTCGGATGGTTCCGCTGCTGGTACGGGTATGGGTAGCCTTGCTGCTGGCGGCCGCCACCTATCCTCTGTTGCCCGTGGCTAGGTTCGCGGATGGAATTTCGCTGCTATCGCTATTTGCCGCCCTGGGGGGAGAAATAATCCTGGGCTTGGTCCTCGGCTGGATCGCCCAATTGGTTTTTGCCGGCATGCGTCTGGCAGGACAACTGATCGAAATCAAGTCGGGACTCGGCTTGATTCAACTGGTGGATCCCCATGACGGCGGCCACAGCGGGCTGTTCTCCACCTTTCTCGAGCTGGTGGCGGGGCTGGTTTTTTTTTCCATCAACGGACACCACCTCCTGGTCCGGGCCCTGACTTCGAGCTACCGCGTCTTCCCGTTGGCCGGGGACAAGTTCGCCGCGCGGGTGTTGGAGGGGCTGATTCAATCCAGCGGCGAAATCTTTACCATCGGCCTGCGCGTCAGCGCGCCGGTGATCGTCGGCTTGCTTTTGAGCAATATCGTTTTGGGTATCGTCAGTCGCGCCCTGCCGCAGATGAACGTCTTCATGGTGGCACAGCCGCTGCAGTTTGGCTTCAGCGTGCTCTTGCTGCTTTTGTCCTTGCCGGCGGTGATGTGGTTTATCGCCCGGCAGCTTCCGCTGATGATCGGCGTGCCGGGGGGAGTGGGATAAAGAAAGAATGGTTCAAGCCGTTCAAATCGTTCAAGCCCCCTCCTTCATCCTCCCCCGCGACGCGGGGGAGGAAAGAGGTGGGGAATTGAACGGAGCGCAGCGGTTGAACGGCTTGAACGTTTTGAACTTCTGTCCTGGAACCTTGAACGGAAAGCGAAGACCGAGGTCACGCTCAACGCTGAGTAATCCAAATTAGGATAACGATCCGATGGCCGAACAAACCCAGAAAGACGATCTCGAAAGAACCGAAGAACCGACTGCCAAGCGGCGCGAAGAGGCGCGCAAGCACGGGCAGTTCGCCAAGTCGCGCAACCTGATTCCGGCGGTC
>JACPFE010000588.1 GCA_016183145.1 Deltaproteobacteria bacterium
CGAGCTTGGGAATCAATTCCGTCGTGAACTTGGCATGCGCGGGATATTTCTCTTCGATCTCCTTGTGAACTTCGTCCGGGTCCGGGATCTTAATGTCTTCCATCTTCGGCAGCGTGATATCGACGCCGAATGGCCTGTCGGTAAGCTTCCTCACCGCGCGGATGCGTTCGCGAATTACTTCCGGACGTATCGAGCTGCCGCCGATACAACCGAGCCCGCCCGCATTCGATACCGCCGCCACAAGTTCCGGCGGCGTGGTCATCCCTTCTTTGTCCCAGCCCATTCCAGCCTGAATAATCGGCACGTCGATGCCTAACAGATCACAGAGCGGAGTGTGCAGCTTCACGGGTCCTCCTCAAGAAAGTCCTGAGTGCTGAGTCCTGAGTTCTGAGTCCCCTCCCTACTCAGCACTCGTTACTCAGGACTCGTTACTTGTTTCTATCCTCCGGCTTCGCGTAAGCTGTGGTGCCGCCGCCCTTTTGCGAGTGCAGATAACCTTCAACGTCGCTCAGCGGGTTCGTGTAGTATCTCATCCGGTGCGAAACCAGGTCGTCGGTTTTCAGCGCCGTCACAAAATCCAGATCCTTTTGCATGTAGGCGGCGATTTTCGCGCTCTCCAGCGTAACCGCGTTGCGGCTGCCGAGCTCCTTCGCCAATTGCTCGACGGCGGGCATCAGTTGATCGTCGGGCACCACTTGAGAGACCAAACCAACCCGCTCCGCTTCGGCGGCCGTGAGATTTCTGCCGGTTAACTGAATGTAGAAAGCCTTCTTGAACGGAATGCCGCTGTGGAAAAGCGTCGAGGTCGCCACGGCGCCGTAGCTGCCGCGGATCACTTCCGGCATGCCGAACTTCGACGACTCGGCGGCGATACAGAGATCGTGGCCGTTGATCAGCGCCAAACCGCCGCCGAGGCACCAACCGCGCACCGCCGCCACGGTCACCTGGGGAATATTGCGCAACAGCCGGACGATCTCATAAGTGGAGCCGCGCTGATCCCAGGTTCTTTTTCGTTTCCAGCTTTCGCGCAGATCGTAGAGATCGAGACCGGATGAATAGGAATCTCCCGATCCCATCGTGACGATGCACTTGATCTTGTCGTTGTCGGCCAGCTCCTTCAGCGCGGCGATCAACTCCGCCATGAACTTTTGACTCATGGCGTTTTTCTTCTCCGGCCGGTTGAACGTAAGCCAGGCGACGCCGGCTTCTTCGTCGATCTTTTTCACAACGGTCGTCATTTCGACCATGTTGAATCCTCCTTCACCGGCCCATTCAGATTATAAGCAATGCCTATCAAAACACGGGCACGAATCAACCCACTGGCATTGCATTTCACCAGAATCGATGGATTCGCAGGAACAAGCTCTAAAGCCACTTGGCTCTACGGAAGCGGCAGAAGAGATAGACGTCGAGCAGCGCCATGATCGCCAGCGTCACCGGATACCCGTGCACCCACTGAATTTCCGGCATGTACTGAAAGTTCATGCCATAGATCCCCGCGATCATCGTGGGCACCGCCACCAGCGCGCCGTAAGCGGCCAAGCGTTTGGTGGTCTCATTTTCCTGCAAGGTGATCAAGGATAGGGTGACGGAAATCGCCGTGGTAACCATGTCGCGCAGGCTGTCGATCGATTGGTTCAAACGCACCAGGTGATCCGAAATGTCGCGAAAGTAATCCTGCAAGTCCAAGCATATCTGCGGCACCCGCCCGCCGTGAAGCCGGGCCGTCGCTTCCAAGAGCGGCTCGGTGGCGTGTTTCAACGTCATCAGTTTTTGCTTGATGCCGTACAGCGCCTCGATGCTGGCGCGCTCGGTCTGGTGCGCGAAGATGCGATTTTCGACCTCCTCGAGTTCCGTCTCGATGGCATCGAGCACGGGAAAATATCGATCGACCACTGAGTCCATTAAGGCATAGAGAACATAGCCGGCGCCATGGCGCAACAGTTCCGGTTCCTCTTCGCAGCGCTTGCGCACCTCGACGAAGCCGTGCTCGGCGCCGCTGCGCACGGACAATACGTAATTCGCGCCCGCGAAAACGCCGACCTCGCCGACGGTCAACTCCTCGCGCCCGTTTTCAATTATGTGAAGGACCGCGAACAGCGACTGGCCATACTCTTCGATCTTCGGACGCTGATGGCCGTGATGCGCGTCTTCGACCGCGAGATCGTGCAAGCCGAACTGGCTCTGCATCGCTTCCAACTCGTTGCCATCCGGATCTCTCAATGCGACCCAGACAAAGCAATCGGCGCGGCTGACGTAGTTGTGAATCTCGCTGACGGGAATGTCAGCAAGCTTGCGGCCGTCTTGATACGCGACACAGTTGATCAGCATGATTTTGCTCTTCCGGCCAATTCACAATGCCAGCGGCTTGAGCCAACCTCTTTTTTCTCCCCCTTAACGGGGGAGAACTAAAGAGGGGGTGAAGTCTCAAAGCTACGAAAACATGCCGACTCGCACCCCCATCTTAATCTTCCCCCGTCGAGGGGGAAGAGAGACTCGTCCACCCGTTGCTCCGTGAGGTCGATCGACGACTCGCCGGATAGATCTTTCCCACAAACTACTAGCGGAGCGCCTCACCGCTTTTCAAGGTTTTCATAGGCAACCATGTCTCTCTCGCCGCCGTTGCGGTAAAGCCGCTTGCCCTTACGGGGATAATCGACGACGTCCTGGGCGAGCCGTTGGCCGATGACCAGGCACACCAACGGCTCCGTCCCGTCATTTATAGTCTCATGCGCAGCGCCGGCGGCGGGAAAGCCGACAAAATCGCCGGGCCCGATCTGATGCGTCGCCTCTCCGATGACTTCCGTCCCGCGTCCCGACAAAACATAAATCGCCTCTTCTTCGTAACGGTGCGTATGAAATTCGGTTGACTTGTCGCCGGGCGCGATCGAG
>JACPFE010000604.1 GCA_016183145.1 Deltaproteobacteria bacterium
GACCGAGGCTGGGAAGGCTTTGTCGAGAAAATTTTATTGAGTCCAGGCGAAACCGCCTATCGGGTGCGCTTCGGCCCTTACGCGGAGCTTCTGGTCGCGCAGCAAATGGCCCAAGAGATTCTACAGAAAAGCGGCTACCAGGCGCTCATCATGCCGTTCCTGGCCTCACCTGAAAGCGGCGGCGAACCGAGTTGACTCCCATCCTCCGGTTGCCGCGCTCAGATTTCGATCACCATTCCGTCTTCCGCCACCGCCAGAGTCAGTTCATTTTTGCGCGCGAGCATCTCCTCGCCCAAGTGAGTCAGCACGAGTTTTTTACATTCCAGTCGCGGCAGGGCGTTCAGCAACTCGATATAACGAACGTGATTGCCAGCCCCTTGGTCATAAAACGAACACTCGCAAAGAAAAAGGTCGACGCCGCGGGCATGCTCGATAAAGATTTCGCTCCACGCCGAATCGCCGGAAAAGAGGATTTGTTTACCGGCACATTGAATTTTCAATCCGAGGGATATTTCGTGCGTCTGGTGGGGAACGCGGAACGGCAGCACCTCGATACCCTCGACCGCGTCAAGCTTTTCCGGCTCAAGGACGTGAAAGCGGACCGGCGGAAGTTCCCCGGCCGGCGAACCGCCATACATAAGATGGAACAATTGGCGGACTTTTTCCTCGGTCCGCGGCGGACCGGCGATGTGCAAGGGATTGTCGCGGGGCGTCTGATAGAGAAATTCAATGAACAAGAACGGCAGGCCGCCGAAGTGATCGCCGTGGAGATGGCTGATAAAAACCACGTCCAGACGCCGCGGGTCGATGCCTGCACGCTTCATGGCCAACAGGGTCGTAGGGCCGCAGTCCAAGAGAAAAAATCGATCATCCGCCTCGACGAGATACGCGCTTTGGTTGCGCCCGCCGCTGCCAAAAGCATCGCCGCAGCCCAGAATATGAAGTTTCATGGCGCCGCTCCCTGCAACCGATTTGCCCTGGATTCTATCCTCGAATTTCCTCGCCGGCCGATTCTAGCACCGCGCCGTATGCGGCGCCATCGAGAGGCCGAGGATGACCAGGGAGAAAATCCGAGTTGCTTTTTAGCTCCGCTATGAATAAATTGGCCAACGTGCCAGTTGACAAGCGTCCCTTCTTTGCATCCTACGCGACCAGCCTTTGGATTCGCTTCCTGCGCTTCAGTCTCCTGTCGCACAAGAAGCTGGAAGCCGAGCTGGAAAAAGCCGGTCTGACGCCGCCGCAGTTTTACGTGCTTGCGACCATCGGTTACGCCGGGGGATTGCCGTTCGGTGAAATCGGCGCGAAGATGATGGTCACGGTGAGCAACCTGACGGGCATCGTCGACCGGCTCGAAGAAAAAAAAGTAGTCGTGCGCAGGCGGGATGAACACGACCGGCGCGTGGTGCACGTGGTGCTGACCGACAAGGGCGCCAAGCTTTATAAGAGTACGATTCCGCTCTTTGAGAAGAGTATCGCCGAGATTTTTTCCACCCTCGAAAAGCCGCAACAAAAAGAACTTTCCGTTCTCCTGCGCAAACTCAATCAGCTATCCACCATCAACTAGTCTTACTCTCCCAGGTTTGTTGGTAGTGGTTCAGTTTCGCCGAAATTTGTAGGGGCAACCCTATGTGGTTGCCCGTTCGGAGGGCACGTAGGCCTGCCCCTACACCGATGCGGCGTTGAAATCAAACTGAACCACAACCGGTTTGTTGACAGCCTTTTATTACGAGTTATAAAAGGTTAACGTATTAAACATTTCCGCAGCGATCGATTTCCGGTGAAAGACCAAGCAAAAAAACCACTCGGCCTCGAGCGGGTAAAGAAATGGCTTTACGCCAAAGGGCTTGAAGAGCGCAGCGCGGGCTGTGTCTTGTGCGGCTCCTGTTACGGTCACGGGCCGGCGAATCCCTACGAAGACGTGCCCGGACCGAAGGAAAAGTGCCCACCCTACGAGTTTTACCGTTTCCAACGCCATACGCCGAAATCGCGCTGGCTCATGGCGCAGCGGGTATTCCACGGCCTTGATCCGATCACCCCGGAGCTAAAAGAGGTCGTTTACACCTGCACCAACTGCCTGATGTGCCAGGAGCTTTGCGGTGTGCGCAACGATGGTTACGGCCCCTGGGACATCACGGTGGCCATGCGTGAAGAATTGACATTGAAGGACGGGCCCCTCGAAGCGCACCGCCCGCTGTTCGAGGGCCTCAGAGAGCACGACAATCCATGGGCGCAGCCGAAAACACAAAGGGGACATTGGGCGGACGGCTTGGGGTTGAAGAAACTTGGCGACGCTACGGCGGCGACATTGCTCTTCGCCGGCTGCTCCGCGGATCGCCCTGACGGGAAGGCGGGGGCGGTCGCGCTTGCCAAGCTGATGAAAAGCTCCGGCGTCCAATTCGCCGTAATCGGCGAGGCGGAGAAATGCTGTGGTCTGCACGCTTATGACCTCGGCTTCCGCGAAGAATATGATCGTTTGCAGGAAGAGAATCTCGCGATGATCAAGCGCGCCGCCGTTCGCGAGGTCGTCGTTGCCTGCGGCAGTTGCCAACGCGCCTGGCGCGAACATGCGAAGGTAGCCGGGAGCGGGGTGGAGGTCTTTCACGGTGCTCAATACGTCGCCGAGTTAGTCCAGTCAGGACGACTCAAATTCACCCAAACCATTCGAAAGAAAGCGACCTACCATGATTCTTGCCATCTCGGCAGAGGCTGCGGCGTCTACGAGGAGCCGAGAACGATCTTGCGCGCGATTCCCGGCGTCGAGCTGGTGGAAATGGCGCGCAACCGGCGCTGGTCCTGGTGCTGCGGTGGCGGTGGCGGAGTTCCCGAAGCCTACCCGGAACTGGCGAAATGGAATGCCGACGACCGGATGCGGGAAGCGAAAGAGACCGGCGCGGACATCATGCTGACTTCGAGCGCGCTCTGCCAGCGTAGTTTTGCCGGCTGCGGCGCCGGCGCTTTGCCGATTCAAGATCTGCTGGAGTTCGCCTCTCAGGCGGTTTAGGCGATGCTCAAGGAACCCCATTTCACGCCGCAGAAGATGATCTCAATGCTCGGCCTCAAAGCCGACTCCCTGGGGCCCTACGCGCTCATTCCCGGTCCCAAGGAGCGCAGTGAAATGATGCTCGGCTTGTTGGAGAGCCCAAGCAAGAATTTCACATTTCTCGACTACGAGATGCACACCGGCAATCTGGACGGCAAAAGAGTCACGGTCGGCAACGGCGGCCGCTATGCGCCGGACACCGCGATGACGACGGAAATTCTCTGCGCCGCCGGCGCAGAGTCGCTGATTCGTGTCGGCAGTTGCGGTTCGCTCCAAGATCGCGTGAAAATCGGTGACCTCGTGATTGTGACCGGCGCCATCCGCGGCGAGGGGACGACAAGCTATTACGTGACGAAGAATTTTTCCACCGTCGCAAATTCGGATGTCGTTCAGGCATTGCAACGGGCCGCGGAAAGCCTCCAGGTCCGTTATCACCTGGGTTCGATCTTCACCACGGACGCTTTGTTCCAGGAAACCCCGGAGCTCATTCAGGAGCTCAATGGACAAAACGTTTCGAGCATCGACATGGTCACATCGACTTTCTTGACCATCGCGCAACTGCGTCAGAAAAAAGCCGGTGCCGTCCTCGCGGTGTCCGACGAATGCCTCTACGGCAAGTTGGCCTTTCGGGATCCGCGGTTTTTCGCAGCCGAGCAGAAAACCATCGAGGTCGCGCGCAAGGCTCTCCAATATTTGTGATCGCTCGCCCTAGGCCGTAACCAACCATGCCTGCCGCTCAAAGCCCGCTCTTTGAACCCGTTCTGTGGGACGGCGATGGATTTAAGATCCTCGACGAAATTTCCCTCCCTGAGAAGATCGAGTACATCCCCGTTCGCGAGGTGGCGCAGGCTCTTGAGGCCGTTCGGCAAATGAAAACCCGCGCTTATGGCCAGGTTTTAACTTTTCTCTATAGTGGCGTGTTGCTGGCTGAGCGGTATCAAGGCAAAGACAGCGAACCCCTGGGCGAACAGATTGCGCGCATGACCGAGCAGTTCTGCGAGGCGCGCCCGACTTTCGATTTCAGTGGTCTCGGCGCCGATCTCTTGGGATTGGTACAAAAAACACCGTCTGGCGCCGGCCCCGGTGAATGGCTCGCGAAGCAAGCCCGCGGGTTCGCCGGCCAGATTACGAAGGCGCGACAAGCAAGAGCGAAACGCGCGGCTGAGTTGTTGCCGGACGCCGCTCGGGTGCTGACCCATTGCAATGTCAGCGGTGAGTTGGTCGCCGTGGCCCGGCACTGCTGGGAAATGGGCAAGAAGATTTCCGTCATCGCCACCGAGACCCGGCCCTACCTGCAAGGCACGCGTTTGACGGCTTGGGAGCTTTCCGAGGCGGGTATCGGCGTATCGCTAATACCGGATTGCGCCATCGCCCAGGTCATGGCCCGAGGAGAAGTAAACGCGGTCATCGTCGGCGCCGACCGCGCGGCGCAAAATGGCGATGTTATCAACAAGGTCGGCACCTATCCGCTGGCGTTGATGGCCCAAGCCTATGGCGTGCCATTTTACGTTCTGGTGCAGGACCCGCGCTCGGTGGCGCGTGGCATGGATGTTACGATTGAGGAGCGTCCTGCGTCCGAGTTGTTGCTGTTTCAGGGCCAAAGCCTGGTGAACGGCGACAAAATAGCGGTTCGCTATCCGGCATTCGACGCGACTCCCGCCGGTTTGATTACCCGCTGGGTCGGCTTTGCCGATATCTATACGCTGGAAAGTTTTCGCCGGACATTTCAGATGGAGGTAAAAGCGGAAGAGGAGCCAGCCAATAAGAACGGCAAATATTTATTAGTCTACGGACTACCGCCAAAAAGCCACTATGGTTTTCTTAAGACCGCGCTTGCCGCGGAGCAGGCGGAAAGCATTCTGGTGCCCGAAATGCGTCCCGAACTATGGGGCGCGCGGATCGTTGTGCGGGAGCTGTTGCAACGCGGCGCGGCGCCCACGTTGATCTCCGATAACATGATGGGCGCACTCTTCGCCCAAGGCGAAATTCGCAAGTTGTATCTCTTCTACGACGAGCTCAGCGAACAGGGGTTGAGCGGCGCCTGCGGTTCCTTGCTGGCCGTACGTTTGGCGCGCCATCACGGCGTTCCGATCGAGTTGCAGGAATCGGAACGGAACAAAGAATCGCCCGTTGACCGGGATGTTTCCACGTTCCTCGGCCGGCGCGTCATGCCGTCCGGAGTGTCCGTACATGGAATCGAGAAAGAGCTCGTTCCCTGGTCGCTATTGAAGGAAGACAAAGCCACGTGACTGCGCTTGAGCGGGAAATAATTCATTGGGGAAAGCTGCTCTTCGAGCGGCGCCTGATCAGCGGCTGGGGCGGCAACTTAAGCTGCCGCGCCGGCAAGAAAGATTTTTTAATCACCGGCCAGCACTCGCCTTTGGGCTTTCTCACGGCGAAGGATCTCGTCCGCGTCGATCAGGCGGGCAAGCCGGTCAAAAAAAATCAGCGCGCATCCAGCGAGACGCCGATGCACATGGCGGTCTACGCGGGCACCGACGCCCAGGCCATCGTCCACGTCCACCCGCCGATGATCCTGGCTTTTTCCCTGACCCACGATCACTTCGCGCCGCTAAGCTTCGAAGAGAAGTACACCATCGGCGAGGTGCCGATCATCCCGCAGGATACGCCGACGGTGACCAGGCCGGAGCGAGTGGTCGAAGAACTTAAATATCATCCGGTGGTGATTATCAAAGGCCATGGGACGGTGGCCATCGGCAAGAACTTTCAAGAGGCATTTCTGTTTACCGACCTGCTCGAAGAGGCGGTGCACTGTCAGTTTTTTAAAGAGCGAATTTCGGACACGGTCGGGGCGGGTAAGGACGCTGCGGCGAAACAAAGTCACGGGTTTCCCGCGACCGGCGAACGTTATCCGTTGTTTTCCAAGGAACATATGGCCGCGCTGGTCGAGCGCGCCAATCATGACGCTCAGTTCAGAGCAGACGGGAAAGAGACGGGATTGACTTCATCGCTATCCCTCTTGCTGGAGGAGACCGACGCCGCCTGGACCGTCCGCTTCGTCAACGGGGAGATCACCCAATTAGCGCCGGGGGACGGCGGTGAATTCCTGATCAGCGGTAAAAAAGAGTGGTGGGACGCGGTATTTCGCGCGCGCATCGATCCGTTTCTTGCCACCCAGCAAGGAAAGTTGCAACTTAAGCGCGGCGAGCTGGCGCAACTGTCGCGTTGGTACAAACCTTTTCAGAGGGCATTTTCGCTATGGCAAACGATACCCATTCAGTAGGCTTTTTCGCGGCGCAAGTTCTCGACCAGACCGCCGCGCGCCAGCCGCATAAGACCGCGATCATCACCAAAGAGGAAGAGCTGACGTTCGCCGCGCTGAACCAGCGGGTTCACGCCCTGGCGGGCCACTTGCAAAAGGCGGGGGTCAAGCAGGGTGAGCGTGTCGGGGTGCTCTTGCCCAACTGCGCGGCGATTCCGCTGAGCTACTTCGCGACGCAAAAAATCGGCGCGGTGACCGTCATCCTCGACGCGCGCCTGAAGGGAAAAGAACTGCAAGGAGTCCTGTGCGATGCCGATCTCAAGCTCCTCATCGTGCACAGCCAACTGCTGGCGGAAGTGCGGGAAGCCTTCAAGGAAATGGCCGCGGTTGCGCTCTGGATCGTCGGCGGGGACGGCGAGCAGAGTTTCGAAAAACGCTACGCCGCGCCGGCCATCCCGGCGCCGCCGCGTCTCAACGCGGATGACGATGCGTTGATTCTCTACACTTCGGGTACCACCGGCGAGCCCAAGGGCGTGGTCCTGAGTTGTCGAAATCTGGCCCAATATCCCATGGTAATGGATCGACTGGGCATCACGGATACTTCGACGATGCGCGGCTGCATCCTGCCGATGTCGCACATCGTCGGCCCGGTGGTGTGCAACGAACTGGCGCAAAGAGGTTATACGCTGGTGATCTTCGACCAGATCAATCCGGTGACGCTCCTGGAAGGCATTCAAAAGCACCGTGTCACGGTGTTCGAAAGCGTGCCGATCGTTTTTCAACTCTTGTTGGGCGTAAAAAATCTCGCCGGCTACGACACTGGCAGCGTAAAAATCGCCGCGATGATGGGCACGAGCATTCCGTTACCCTTGCTACGCGCGTTCCAGACGGCGCAGCCGCATATCAAAGTGATCCAGGGCTATGGGCTCACCGAAACCTCGCCTATGATCACGCTGGTTGAGCCCGAAAAAGCCGAGGCGAAGATGGGGAGCATCGGCCGGGCGGTTCCCGGCGTGGAAGTTAAAATCGTCGATGACTCCGGTCAGGAAGTTACCGTCGGCGAGGCGGGCGAGATCATCACTCGCGGCCCGCATGTGATGAAAGGATACTTTCGCAAGGCGGCGGCGACGGCGGAGCGCATCCGCGGCGAATGGCTTTATACCGGCGACGTCGGCAAGCGCGAGGCCGACGGTTACTATTATCATCTAGGAAGGCGCGACGACATGATCATCACCGGCGGCCTCAACGTCTATCCGGCCGAGGTGGAAAATATGATCTACACTTATCCCGGGGTTCAGGAAACCATCGTGTTTGCCATCCCCGACTCCAAGCGCGGGCAAGTGCTCGGCGCCGCCGTGGTGGCGCGCTCGGGAAGCCAAGTCGGCGAAAAAGAGTTGCTCGCGTTCCTGCGCGCCAATCTGGCCAATTTCAAAGTCCCGGACCGCATCGTGGTTCGCGAGTCGCTGCCGCGCACCTCATCGGGGAAAACCATCCGCGACGCCGCGACATTGCTTTCGACTTAAAAGGGAGTTCACCACGAAGGCATGTCCTGAGCGAAGTCGAAGGGACACAGCGCGGCTACGCCGCAACCAAAAATGAGAAAAGTCGGATTCACCACGAAGTGGGCCATGATCTTACGCTCGCCCGCCGAGAATGAAAATGGAGGGATTTCCTTCCACATGGTGCCCTCCTCGACTCGTCATTCCCGCGCACGCGGGAATCCAGGTTTGTTGCGCCGAATTAGCCTGGA
>JACPFE010000605.1 GCA_016183145.1 Deltaproteobacteria bacterium
AGCAAGATCTCAGTGAGCTTCAAGGCCGAGAGCGGGGTGTCCGAAGCCGGCTTGATGATGACGGTGTTGCCCGCAGCCAGGGCGGGGCCGACCTTATGGGTCACCAGGTTCAACGGAAAATTAAACGGCGCAATCGCCGCCACCACGCCGCAAGGGACGCGCAAAGTGAAGCCGAGCTTCTTGCTGCCCGTGGGGTCGGCGTCCAGCGGAACCGTCTCGCCGTGGAGCCGCTTGGCCTCCTCCGCCGATCCCATCATGGTTTCGACGGCCCGGCTGGCTTCGCCGCGGCCTTCGGCGATGATCTTTCCTTCTTCCTTTGAGATAATCTGCCCCAACTCCTCATTGCGCGCCGCCATCATGTCGGCCGCCTTGCGCAAAATCTTCCAGCGCTCGTAGCTGGAAAGCTTGGCCATCACCTTGGCGCCGCGCTCAGCGAAAGCCAACGCTTTTTCCAAATCAGCAGCATCGGCCCGGGGCACGGTATCGATGATCGAATTATCGAAGGGATTTTTGACTTCGATTTTCTTTGGTTTATCGACCCAGTTACCGGCAAGAAAATTCTTCATGATGATCGACCTCCGTTTCAATAATTAGATCGAGACTTATCTTCTAATTTGTATCTTGCACGTTGACTCTGCATTCGCCATCCTCGATCCTCCATCTTCCATCCTCATTTATCGCTCTCATCCTGACCGCCCCGGTAAAAACTTCGCCCATAGGCCCGATGAAAAACCGTCCACTTCGAGCCGGGTTCTTTCTCCGGCAGATTCTGAACCGCCTGGATCTTGCCGTCGAGATCGTCCAGCGCGTGCAACATGATCGCTTCCACCGTTTGCGGCAGCTTCGGCGAGCCGAACTCATAGGCGCCGTGATGGCTGACCAGCAGATGCTTGACGAGCATGGCCAGCTCGTCCGGAAAATCCGGGATGGTAGCAATCTTTTTGTTCACCATCTCCACTTCCATCACCAGATGGCCCAACAACTGGCCCGCGTCGGTATATTCGACCGCGCGCTCGAAAGAAAATTCGTAGACCTTGCCGATGTCGTGCAGGAAACCGCCGGTGAGCAACAGATCGACATCGATCCCCTGGTAGTTTTCCACTACTCTTAGAATCAGCTTGAGCAGCGAAAGCGTGTGCTCCAGGAGACCGCTCAGATACGGATGGTGGATGGTCTTGGCGCCGGGCGCCCGTTTGATCAAATCCATCAGCTCCTGATCGGCGAAGCAGGCCTCGGCGAGCGCAAGCAGATGAGGATTTTTCATGCCGCGCAGGATCGTTTGCAACTCCCCCAGCATCACGTCGGGGTCGAATGGGCTTTTGGGCAGAAAATCTTCCGCCGCAATGTTTTTCTCTTCGACGCGCATGACATCCTGCACCCGGATCTGCACTTTGCCTTGGTAGAGCGTCGCCTGCCCGCGCACGCGCACGAAATCGTTCCTATCAAATCCCCTGCCTAGATCGTCGGCCCGGTCCCACACCCGACCCTCGATTTCCCCGCTGCGGTCGAGGAGCTTTAGCACCAGGTAACTATTGCCGCCTTTGGTCACGCCGTGGTTCTTCGACGATACCAAGAACAGCGAATCCACCAGCTGATTTTCATGAATATCGGCAGCGTAAAGAGACTTCATATCACCACCCCATGACCCTTATCTCAACGCATTAGCCAAATCATAAAGCGACTGGATAAGAAAGCGCTGGAGGAATATCACCGCGATCCAAACGACGATCGGCGAAAGGTCGAAGCCGCCGGCATATAGCGGCAGCCGCCGGCGCACGCGGGCGAGCACCGGCTCCGTCGCGCTATAAAGAAAGCGCACGATCGGATTGTAACGGTCGGCATTGACCCAGGAAACGATCACCCGGCCGATGATAATCCAGAGATACGCCCACAAAATATAGTCCAGGACTTGGGCAACGGCGACCAGTAAATTGGCGATGGCGAACATTTTGCCTCTTAAGCTTTGCGGGGACCGAAGAGCGCGGTGCCGATCCTCACGATGGTCGCTCCTTCTTCGATCGCCACCGGGTAATCATGCGTCATGCCCATCGACAGCTCTTGCATATCGACGTGGGGAATTCGTTGCGCATTAAACTTGTCCTTCAGCTCGCGCAATTCGCGAAAATAGGGACGGATGGCTTCCGGGTCTTCCCGAAACGGCGGAACCGTCATCAATCCCTCCACGGCGACGTGATCGAGCGTGGCAACCGCTTCCAACAACGACGCAAGGTCGTCTTTGGCGATCCCGCTCTTTGATTCCTCGCCCGCCAAGTTGACTTCGACGAGAGCGCGGATCTTTTTCCCTATTTGCTTTCCCTGCTTCTCCAGCTCCCGCGCCAACGCCACGCTGTCCAATGACTCGATGAGATCAAATATTCTCACCGCCGCCTTCGCCTTATTGCGCTGCAAGTGGCCGATCATATGCCACTCGACGGATTGCGTGATCTGCGCCTTCTTTTCCTGCGCCTCCTGGACATAATTCTCACCGATCAGCGAGACCCCGGCGGCGATCGCCGCGCGAACCGACTCAACGCTCTGCGACTTAGCCGCTCCCAGCACCTTGACTTCGCGCGGATCGCGCCCGCATTTCCCGGCGGCCTCGCTGATGCGATCGAGAATTTTATGATAGTTGCCGGCGACATCGACCATGCGGTGAATTGCTTACCACATCCAAACGGATAATTCACTCTTGGGGATTCAGATACCTAGCCTGAATTACTTAAGGTGCCAGCTAAAGCGACAACAGCCTATAGACCGTGGGGTGAAGCCTGGAGGGAGAAGGCACCCGGACGTGCAGTTGCTTTGACTTGTATGGTGCTTGGTCGCGCGGTTACTTGTTTCCACTGCTGTTTCCTCCAGATAAGTGGTTCGCAATCTACTTCGAGGTGCGGGGAAGCTTTCGGCAACCTCTCCGCCGCAAAAGGAGCAGTTCAATAAGGGGTCAAATGATCTCTCAACGCGCACGTCCAAGGATTGGCTTTGTCCTCGTTTGACACGTTGCGCCGGGCGTTGTACGGATTCAGTTGCCGTCGTTGAAATTCGGAATGGAGTTCATCGTGGAACCCATCAGAGGATGAAGCCGGATGAAGCTTTTCTTGGGCCTTGCTGAGGGTTCGCTGCCTCATGAGTCGCGAATTTTTGGCGAAGTGGAAGGCCGGCTCGTCGATTTTACCTGCGCGTACGCGACTTATCTCAGTGAGGTTCGGGGCGAGAGAGAAGCTAGTTACGAGCTGGCAAGCCTCTATTTTCCAGCGACGATTTCAGAGTTTTTGGAGAACGGCGAATCTTCGCTGCATGCGCTCGCGGATCTCATATCTTTCCTGCGCCCAAGGGGACTGCAAGATTTCCGCGGACCGGCGGGTGAAAAGGTTGTCTACGATCCCGCCGAGATCCGGTTTCTCTCACCGCTGCAAAATCCCCACAAGACTATCGTTATCGGCTTCTCGGATAATGTCGTCTCTGAAATGAGGTTGAAGGCGGAGGTTCCTACGGGCTTTCACAAGTTGCCCCGAACCTTCACGGCTCCGAGGGGGCCGATCCTTTGGCCGAAGTTTTCGCAAGAAATCGACTGCGATGCGTGTCTTGCCGTGGTCATCGGCAACCCGGGACAGAGAGTCCCGCCTGAGAAAATATGGGATCACGTAGCCGGCTTTACCTTGCTGCTCGATATCACCGCTCGCGACATCAGCAGGCGCGAAGCGGTCACCAAGAACCATCTGCTTGGGAAAAATTTTCCTTCGAGCAGTTCCCTCGGTCCGGCGCTTTTACTCAAGGATCCGAATGTCGATGTGAACGGGATGGAAGTAGCCCTGACGGTGGATGGCGTTACCAGGCAGAGATTCACTCCCCGACAATGGGTATTTTCGCTCGAGCAAGTGCTTGCTCATTGGTCCGCTCTCGGGCTAAGGGCAGGAGATGTTTTTGCGCTGGGCGGAAGTGTCGCGTTGAGAACAATCTCTCCAGCGCCGGCGGTTTCATTGACGCCCGGGTGTGTGGTTCGCTGCGCCTCGTCCGCCATAGGGGAGCTTTGTCACAAAGTTGTGCGGGAGGATGAACCGCGCTCAGCAAGGGGCAAGAAAACAGAGGTCAGAGATCAGAAGGGGCTAAACGTCGGGCGATGAAGCTGCTAACCTTTACATTTCAAGGCGGCGAGAGGATCGGTGTTCTGGTTGATCGTGATTGCGTCGTCGATCTGGAAAGAGGGGCGGCCTGGTATCTTACGGACGCCAGGGGAGATCCGTCGGCTGAACGTGCGGCACGCATACTTATCGGGCACGATATGGTCGGGTTTTTGAAAAAAGGCGATCCTTCTCTAGAGCTTGCCCGGAGAACGGTGGATCACATCCGGACCCGAATCGCCAAGGGAAACGACGACGACGTTCTGGTGGAATCGGGCATTTTGCTAGACTTGAAGCAGATCCGACTAAAGGCGCCGGTTCCTCGAACCCCCACTCTCATTTCCGCGGGGAAAAATTTCTCCGATCACGTCGGTGAAATGTCAACAAGAAATATTCCGAGCCGCCCGGTCGCATTTCTGAAATTGCCGGAAACGATAACCGGCCCCGAAGACGATATCCCTTATCCAAAGGAGACACAGAAACTCGACTACGAGGTTGAGCTTGCCATCGTTATCGGCAAGCCATGCGTCAATGTTGGCAAGGAAGAAGCGCTGGACTATGTCGCGGGGTACGCGGCGTTTAATGACCTCAGCGCCCGCGATGTGATCCGGCGAGAGAACGAAAACGGTATTTTGCTCATGGGCAAGAATTTTCCTGGGTTTTCGCCCATGGGTCCCTATTTGGTTTTAAAGGACGAAATTCCTGATGCGCAATCGTTGAAGCTTGAGTCGCGGGTGAACGGAGAGGTGCGGCAAAGTTCGAACCTTGGTTACATGATTTTTGATATCAGTGAAATGATCGCGTATTGGTCCCAAATGGGGCTTCAAGCCGGGGATATACTGACCACGGGAACGCCCAAGGGGGTCGCGGCAGGCAGAAAGGAAGGGCAGACTCCCTGGTGGCTCAAGCCGGGGGATATCGTCGAAGCCGAAGTGGAGAAGATTGGATGCCTGCGTAACCGCATTGTCGCCGAGAATCAGTAAGGTGTGAGGGGATAGGGGATAGGTGTGAGGCGTGGAATGAGAGAATAACCGGTGTCAAAACGAGCGTTAATAACTTTGATTTCAACGTGGGCGGTCTTGAACTCCCATGTTGTTTACGGCGAGGCGACAAAATTGATCGTCGCTTATGCATCTCCTGCGGCCAGTTTCTGCCCCGCCTGGATTGCTCAGCGTGAGGGAATCTTCGCCAAACATAGCCTCAATGTTGAGATGGTGTTGATGCAAGGCGCGTCAACTTATATGGCGGCTTTGGCGAACGGAAACATCCAGGTTCTCTACGGCGGCGGGACGGCCGTTTCCCGGGCCATCGCCACGGGTGGATTCGATCTACTGGTGATTGCAACCGAGACGCGCTACGTGCCCTTGCGCCTGATGGCGAATTTATCGATCCGAAACCCGGCGGATTTGAAAGGAAAGAAGGTCGGGGCCGGACGAGCCGGTCTGGATGAATACGCAACTCTACTTTACCTGGAAAAGGTGGGCCTGACGCCAGGCAAAGATGTGCAACTTGTCTACATGGCCGGTGGTGTTCCCAATCGAGTAGCGGCCATGAAGCAAGGCCTCATTGACGCCGTTGCGGTCAACCCGCCCAACGAATACGAGTTGGAAAAGGCCGGGTTTCACGAGCTTGCCAATTTTCTCGATTTCAAAATGCCCTATGCGGGCGTTCCACATACCATCAGCAGGGTTTTCCGGGACAAGAACCGAAAAGTTGTGGAGGACTACATAACTGCGGCAGTCGAGGGTATGCAGATTTTTCGAACGAATAAGCAGGCGGCATATAAGGCGATCATTGAGTTAACCCGTCAAAAAGATCCGGTGCTCCTGGAGCGAACTTATGAATCGTATGCCAAGCAATATGGCGCCATCGGAGGCCTGCCGGTGCCATGGGAGTCCGGCATTGAAAGTATGATCACCGGATTCCACGAGCGCTTCAATCCGCAGGGGATTAAGAACCGCGATGCCAGACCTTTTCTCGATCCTTCTTTTGTGCAGCGAGCCGGCGAGCGGCTCAAGCTTAGTGGAAAGTAGTAGACCTAATGTATCGATCAAAACAAAACTCACCGCGGAGGCGCTGAGGGCACGGAGTTAGAAAAATTCGAATTGCGAAATTCGAATTGCGAAATATTTCTCTGCGCCTCTGTGGTGAATACGCTTTCAGCAGCCTGTTAGGCTAGGAGGCTCTCAGTAGATGGATACCATCACGCGCGAAGTGATCCGAGCTTCGCTTCTCGCCTATGCCGACGAAATGACCAAAAACTTTTGGCGCAGCTCCTATGGCGTCATGAACTATGAAGTTCGAGACTTTGCCGTGGGTTTCGTCGATCCCGAAGGCAGGATCGTTGTTCAATCAAGATTCACCCATCCCGCGTTTACCGCGGATCTTGGCTACGTCGTCAAAGACGCGGTTGCCGAGCAGGATGAGATCAATCCACGGGATGTCATCATTTCCAACGATCCCGATTCGCAAGGGCAGCATCTCAATAATGTGGTCGTCATACTGCCGATTTATGTCGCGCAGGAGTTGGTAGCCTTTTCCTGCGTGCGCGCTCACTGGCAGGATATCGGCGGAGCAACCGTCGGCTCCACCGGGACCAAAACGACAGACATTTTTCAAGAAGGTCTCCAGTTGAAAGCGATCAAAGTCTATGACCGGGGAGTCGCCAACCAAGAAGTGCTGAAAATTATTCGCAGCAACTCCCGGTTTCCTGACATTACTTTGGGAGATTTCAATGCCCAGATCGCCGCTTGCAAGCTGGGAGAAAGGCGTCTCGGATCGCTCCTAGCCAAGTATGGCGTTGCGGATGTTATGACCGCCATTCATGAAGGTTGGGACATGTCTGAGAAGGCGGCGCGCGCGGCGCTCCGCGAGATACCCAAAGGCGAGTACATCGCGGAATCGTTCCTGGATAATGACGGCGTGGAGTTGGATCGGCCCGTCAAGATCAAGGTGCATGTCAAGGTGCAAAACGAAAGGATGATTATTGATTTCTCCGAGATCGCGGACCAAACCAGAGGACCGATCAATAGCGGATACTTCGGCGGCGCCTTGAACGTCGGCCGGATTGCGTTTAAATGTCTGACCACACCCCGCCTCCCTTCGGACGAAGGATGCTTTCGCCCTTTAGAAGTCGTTTGTCCAAAAGGCAAGATGCTGAACGCGCGACCGCCGGCTCCTTTGGGACATTGGTCGGTTCCGTTCCCGACGATTCTCGACACGATATTTAAAGCGCTTTCGGAGGCTGTTCCCCATCGGATTCCTGCTTCGACACGAGGGGATGCGCGCGGCGTGGGCGTCAGCGGATACGACCCGGCGAAAAGAAAGTTTTTTCATATCAGCCCGCCGCATATGGGTGGTCATGGGGCGCGGCCGATGGCCGACGGACCGGCGCCCAAGTGCGCGATCCAGCAAGGCGATGAACACGCCGTGCCCATTGAACTTTGCGAGATCAAGTCGCCGATTCTTTTTGAGTCGCTGCGGTTGCGCCGGGACTCGGGAGGAGCCGGAAAATTCAGGGGGGGACTGGGTATCGAGACCGTTTTCAGCATGGAGATCGATGGGCGTTTGCGAAACATGATGATTCGTTCCCAATGTTTGCCGTGGGGGGTCCATGGAGGAAAAAACGGCGCGACCAACGAAGCGTATGTCATCAAGTCCGAGGGGGCAGAAGAGCGTCTTCCCAGGGCGACGGACTTTCCCCTGCCGAAGGGATCGAAAGTGAGATTGAAGACCGGGGGAGGCGGCGGTTATGGAAATCCCGTGCAGAGAGACGAAGAAGAAGTTCTTCAGGATGCTCTAAACGGCTATATTTCTTTGCGCGCGGCCGAAGAAGATTATGGAGTGGTGATCGATCCGGTTCGTTTTACCATTGATCGGGAGGCGACGCGGCAGAAGCGGAGAACGATGACGGAGATGGGTGCGACATGATCCGCATAGCCACGGATGTCGGCGGCACGTTTACCGATCTGGTTGCTTTTGACGAAGAAACCAAGCATCTCACGGCGACCAAAGCTTCAACGTCTCTTGATATCACCGGCGGCTTGGTTGAAAGCATCGAAAAGAGCCGAGTCGCTTTGAACTCAGTTGATTTTTTTCTGCACGGGAGCACCATCGCCATCAACACGGTGATCGAGCGCAAAGGCGCCCGGACGGCCCTGCTGACAACCGAGGGTTTTGAAGACGTCATCGAGATCGGCCGAGGAAATATACCGAATTCTTTCGATCTGCTTTTTTCTACCCCGGAGCCATTAATTGCCGCGGGTCTGCGCCTCGGAATTAAAGAGCGCGTTCTTTATACGGGCGACATTCGTCGAGATCTCGACGTCGAAGACGCGCGGGCGAAGATCCGGCGGCTTTTAGATCAGGGCATCCAAACGATTGCGATCTGCTTGCTCCATTCCTATGCGAATCCGGTACACGAAATCATATTGGAGAAAATCATAAGGGAACTGGACCCTTCCTGCTTCGTTTCTGTTTCGAGCACAATCTTGAGACAGTATCGAGAATACGAGCGCTCGTCCACGGCCATTTTGAACGCCTATGTAGGTCCGAAGGTCAGCGTCTATCTCGATGGTCTCAAGTCTTACCTGGCCAAGAGCGGCTTTCGCGGCAACGCTCTTCTCATGCAGTCAAACGGCGGAACCATGTCCCTCCATGTCGCCAAGGGTCAACCTTGCCGCACGATGGAGTCGGGACCGGTTGGGGGAACGATTGGAGCGTCGCAGTTGGCCAGAAGCATGGGATTTGAAAATGCGATCGCCTTCGACATGGGCGGCACGACGGCGAAAGTCAGCACCATTCAGAAAGGAACCGTTAGCTTAACCGATGGCTACACCGTCGGTGCGTACGGGCATGGTTTTCCCTTGCAACTGCCGGTTGTCGACATTCTTGAAGTGGGATCGGGAGGAGGAAGCATCGCTCACGTGGACGAAACAGGAGCCTTCAAAGTCGGCCCGCAGAGCGCTGGAGCGGTTCCCGGACCCGCTTGTTATAGACAAGGTAACGTTCGGCCCACGGTCACCGACGCGGATCTGGTTCTTGGCAGGTTGAATCCAAGCTACTTTTTGGGCGGAGAAATTCAGCTCGGACTGAGAGAGGCAGAGCAAGCGATTCAAAGCTCGCTTGCCGAAACTCTCGGATTGGACTTGATTCAGGCCGCTTACGGGATCGTCAAGCTGGCTGACACCCATATGGCTCATGCGGTGGGCGTCATGACAGTGGAGCGAGGCTATGATCCTCGTGATTTTGTCATGGTCGCCTACGGCGGCGCAGGGCCCTGTCATGCGGTCTCTGTGGCAAGAGAGCTCGCCATAAAGAGGATCGTCATTCCGTATTTGCCGGGAAATTTTTCCGCTTTTGGGATGCTCTTCGCCGACGTAAAACATGAATATGTCTTGAGCACCGTTAATTTACTGGGGCGAATCGATGCGCAGGAGTTGGAATCGGCCTACACGGATCTGGAGCGGCAAGCAGTCGCTGCCGTGCAAAAAGAAGGCTTCGAACTCAAAGATATCGTCCTGAAGCGAGCCCTTGAGATGCGCTACGAAGGCCAGGAGTTTACGCTGGTCGTGCCCTTTGCGGACCGACCCATCGATGAGCGAGCCAAGGCGAACGTCAAGAGCCACTTCGACGCCGCCTATGATATCCGATATGGACACTCCTTCCCGGCTTCGGCGGGAGAGGTGGTCAGTCTCAGGCTGGAAGTTTACGGCCTATTGCCGAAGCCCGAAATGAACTCAATCGTTCTAGAGGGCGGGCAAAAAACGGCAATCTCCCGATCGGAAAGGAAAGTCTATTTCGAAGGCCGCGGTTTTACGCCTTGCCCGATTTTCCGCCGCATGAACTTGACCGAGGAAACGAAGATCGAAGGCCCGGCGATCATTGAAGAGCCGGCTTCTACCACCGTGGTTCATCCGGGAGATGTCTTGACGGTAGATAAAATGGGAAACTTGCTCATCGATTTGACGGGGAATTAGTTATCTTGGTCAATCGGCTGATCTCACGCCTCTGCTTTCTTTCTAACATTTTGACGTTTTGAGAAACGCAAGTGTCGACCGAGTTTGTCTTTCGTTGAACATCGAACCTTGAACATGGAACAGCCGTGAGGCCTTGAACTTTGAACCGCCGGACGCGCGGCTCTCATGCCGCTTTTGCCGCGTCTCTCTTGCGGTTCATCGCCGGTATCGACAGCACCGGGCAGGGAGCGCGGGCGACCACTTTTTCCGTGACGCTTCCCATCAACATGTGATCCAGGCCGGTTCTGCCGTGGGTCGACATCACGATCAAGTCGGCGCCTTCACGCTCCGCCAGTTCGACAATGTTCGCGTGCGGCGCGCCGACCTCGACACTCTGTCGAAGTTCGACTAAATTTATGAATTCAGCGAACTTCATTTGCAGAAACTGATCGAGAGCGGCTCGCTCTTTGGCCATTAAGTTCCGCGCCGGGGTAGACTCTTCTCGTGTGGATAACCAGTCCTCGCCGATCGGAATGACGTGTACCACGATGATCTCGGCGCTTTGCTCACGGGCCAATTCCAAAGCATAACGCAATCCCAAACAGGACAAATCCGACAGATCGGTCGGCGCAATAATTTTTGTAAACTTTTTCATACGGACCTCCTTTTGGCCGCTTGCCCTATTATATCTGAGCTCTTTGCGCAATAACCGTGCCTTTCATTTTCCGAGTAGTTTCGCGCTCCCCTGCCGCGGATTTTGCACTGTTGGGGAAAAACACAATCGTTTTCCCAATGATGGGAAGCCCCTAGAAGGCATCGCAGCCAACTCGGCGATTTCGGGTTCAAATCACTGACCGAGCCTTGGCATGGACACTGCTCAGGTTACTCCGTAGAGAAAAATGTGATAAATGCATTGCCGTGTTGAATGACAATTCGCAGGTAGGAGGAATCGGCCATGGCGATAACGGCGGCGACGGGGCGGTATAGTCGGCTCAGAGTGGTGGACGTGATGACCCGTGAGCCTTTGACGGTGACCGCGACGGAGACTATCGGTGAGGCCGATAATCTTATGTCGCAAAACAAAATTCGCCAGCTTCCCGTGGTCAAGGGCAAAGAACTGATCGGCATCGTCACCGATCGCGATATCCGCTCCTTTTTAAGCGGCTCGTTGCTGGCCGGTCCCGAACAGCGGGAAATGGCGCTCAAAACCCCTGTCCGGGAGATCATGACCAGCGAGCCGATCACGGTCGGTCCGGACGACGATCTGGAGGAGGTGGTGGAGCTATTGATCGAGGAAAAGGTGGGGGGTATTCCGGTGGTCGATGAGACGGAGGGGTTGATTGGGATAGTGACATATGTGGACGTGCTGCGCTGTTTTCTGAACCGGCTGCAGGAGGAGGAATAGGGTGACGGAAGCTCGCCGGGAGAGGCGTCAAACCGGAAGCGAAGCGGAACAACAGCTTGCGGCGGCTTATATTAACCGCCGTATCGGCGGCGGGCTGATGAAAACATCGTCAGCGTTGCGATGGGAGGACATATGGCTGGGTTCTTGGGCACCAAAGAAGTTCTGACCAAAGAACGAGTCAAAGAGATTCTGCGTAACAAGGAATACTCTTACCTCGAGGAAAAGGTCTCGCTGCTGGAAGTTCGCGACGATTCCCTGTTGCTGAAAATTTCCTTTCTCATCGAGTACCGCAAGCGGATGATCTCCATCGAAGAGAAGGAGCCGATCACGATCGCTCTCAAGGACTTCAAGATCGAAGACTGGGGTGACGGCATACGCAAGATCGCGGACATCGAATGACAACGCTGTGATCGGCCTGCGATCGCCAGTTGGCCGCCGCACTCCCGGAACTTCCCAAACAGCCGCCCTTCCCATCCCGTGTCCCCTCGTTAGGCCGTCCAGGTTGACCGCGCGCTTGCCATTGCGTATGGTGCAAAAAATGGCAAGCGCGAAGGATCGTTAGCTCGCCGACCGAGGAGGATGAAGAATGGAATATGATCTCTTAGTGCGCTGCGGCCGGGTCGTGGATGGCTCCGGTCTCCCCTCCTTTGTGGCGGACGTCGGGGTCAAGGACGGAAAAATCGCGGAAGTAGGAAGGTTGAAGGGAAACGCGGCGAAGACCATCGACGCGGACGGCTTGGCGGTCACGCCGGGCTTCATCGACCACCACACCCACCTCGACGCGCAGATGCTCTGGGACCCCTACGGCACCTGCGAGCCGCAGCACGGCATCACCACGGTGGTGATGGGCAACTGCGGTCTCTCGCTGGCGCCGGTAAAAACCGGCATCGAGGACGCGATCGTGAAAAGCTTCGTGCGCGTCGAGGCGATCCCGCGCCACGCTTTGGAGGAGGGAGTCAAGTGGAACTGGCATAGCTACGGCGAATATCTGGACAACTTCGAAGGGAAAATCGGCATCAACGTCGGCGGGCTGGTGGGCCATATCGCCGTGCGCCACAATGCGATGGGAGAAGAGGCCGTTGAGCGCAAGGCGACGGCCAAAGAGATTCAGCAGATGCGCGCCCTGGTGCTGGAAGCGATGGAAGGCGGCGCCCTCGGCATCTCGACCAACCGCAATGAGCGCCATATGCGCGAAGACGGCAAGCCGGTGGCCAGCCGTCTGGCCGACGACGAGGAGCTCTTCGCTCTTTGCGACATGTTGGCGGAGCGCAACGGCGGCGTCATCGAAACGATTTTGGGCCGCAATAAGATCGAGCAGTTTAATTTATACCATGAGCTTGCCAAACGCACGCAGAGACCCGTGCTCTGGCAGAGCCTCCAGCACCGCTGGGCGGAGCCCAATCTGTGGCGCGAACAGCTCGACGCCGTGGAGCCGATCTTTCGCGCCGGATATCAGGCCTACGGCTTATCTCATACCGTGCCGCTGGTGCGCCATTTCACGCTGAAGGAATGCCAGGTATTCGATGAATTTCCCACGTGGAAAAATCTAATGTTCCTACCCGTGGAAGTGCGCAAGCAGGCCTTCGCCGAACCGGCAACGAGGCAGAAATTGCGCGTCGACCTGGCCGACCCGCGGCCGACCAATTTCCACCGTCGCTGGGATATCCCGCGGGTGGAAAAGGTGATCAAGCCGGAAAACCAAAAGTACGCCGGCAAGACCATCGCGGAGCTGGGCGCGATGCGCGGCCAGGATCCGCTGGATGCCTTTTTAGATCTCTCACTGGAAGAAGATCTCGGCACGGTTTTCTGGAACGCTAACAACGGCGGCGACTGGAACGCGATGGGGGAGATCCTGCGCAGCCCCTATGTGCTGGTGGGCACCTCGGACGCCGGCGCCCATGTGCAGTTCGGCGCCGACTTCGGCTACGGCACGATCCTGCTCGGACTCTGGGTACGCGAGCGCCAGGTCATGAGCCTGGAGCAGGCAATCCACAAACTTACTTTTCACGTAGCTTCGATCTTTGGCATGCAAGGACGCGGGCTTCTCCGCCCCGGCTACGTTGCGGACCTGGCGATCTTCGATCCGCAGACCGTCGGCTCCCATGAACCGGAGTGGGCCAACGACTATCCGGCGGGAAGCAAGCGGCTGATCCAGCGCGCCGAAGGGATGCATTACACCATCGTCAATGGCAAGGTCATCCACCAGGACGGCCGCATGACGGGAGAGTTGCCGGGCCGGGTTCTGCGCGGCCCGCTGTATCGCCGCCAGAAGGCGGCTGCGTAGCCTGGCAGATTATTTAAACGTCGCAGAGACCGAGGGAAGACCATCGAGGGCTGTGGCTGAAAGGGCATAGACTCTTTCTTTAGGTCTTGGCGTCATGGCCCGCCCCTCCGAAGTCCTGGATTCCGCCCCCCCCTTCGCGAGGGTCGGCCGGAATGACGTTTGAATCATGTGACGAACTTCAGAAGCGCCCACGACCCTTACTGTCTTGATAGTTTTGGTCAGGCGATGAGAAAAATAACCGTAGGGCGAGAACATTTCGGCAGGGGCCGGCTGCGCCGAATAGCCGGAATCCTTAGCGCATTTCTGTTGCTGCTTGCGCCGCTCGCGGGTTCCGGACAAACGAGCGCGCAAGAAAAGAGTTTCCTGTGGAAAGTGCGGTCGGAGAAAAACAGCATTTACGTTCTGGGCTCCATCCATTTTCTTAACAAGGAAAGCTACCCGCTCAAAAAATCGATTGAACAGGCCTTTGACGCCGCCAGCAAGCTGGTGCTCGAGATCGACCTGCAGAGCGCTACTCCGGAGAAAACTCAACAGGTGACACTTGAGAAGGGGCTGTTTCGCGACGGCACGACCTTGCAGCAAAGCGTCGATAAAGAAACTTACGACCTGACCGAACGGCGCGCCCGGGAGCTGGGGATCGACTTGCGCGCGATGAATCCCTTGAAACCGTGGCTGGTTGCGTTGACGCTGACGACGATGAAGCTGCAAAAACTCGGTTTCGATCCCGACTATGGCGTCGACCGTTATCTCACCGAGCGGGCCAAGCGCGGCGGCAAATCGACCGGCGGATTGGAATTGCTGGAATTCCAGATCGGTCTGCTGGACGGATTGTCCCGGCGCGATCAAGAGATGATGCTGCGCGAGACCCTGAAGGAATTGGACCAGCTCGACAAGGGCGTGGAACAGCTCGTGCAATTCTGGATGAAAGGGGATGTGGTGTCCGTCGAAGCATGGCTGCTCGCGGGGATGCGCGAATATCCGGAAGTGTACGAGAAAGTCATCGTCGATCGCAACCGGCGCTGGCTGCCGCAGATTGAAAATTTGATCGCCCAGGGGGAAAATGCCATGGTGATCGTCGGCGCGGCGCATCTGGTCGGCCGGGAGGGGGTCATTGAGTTGTTGAAGCAACGGGGATATACGGTGGAGCAGTTGTGAAGGCGGAAAAAACCAAAAATTCAAATGGCGTTCGCGTTGCCGACTGGATGTCGGAGCGGGTGCTCGCCGTCGAGACCGTCGACAGCATTGGTATCGCGCGGCATCTGATGGCCAAACACCGGGTGAATCAATTGCCGGTGTTGGAAAACGAGAAGCTGGTGGGCATCGTGACCGACCGGGACATTCGCGACGCCTATCCCACCAGCATGATGATCAACCGCGGCAAGGAGATCGACCGCTTCGCCGATTCGGTGATGGTGGAAGAGGTCATGAGCCATGATGTCATGGTCGTGCGGCCCGACATGCCTTTGGCCGCCGCCGTGGGCTTGCTGCGGCGTCACCGCATCGGCTCATTGCCCGTGATGAAGAGCGGCAAACTCGTCGGCATCATCACGCGCAGCGATATCTTGGACTTCGTGCTCAGCGGGGCAGGATTTAAATCGCCGAAAGCGATAAGAGCGAAGGCTTCGAAGAAGCGATAGTCTCGGCACGGGGCGCCTGGGCGTAATCCAAAATCGGCATCAATCATTGAAAGTAGGAGCCGGGGGTCATGTCGTCCTTCGACATCGTTAATCGGATCGATCTCCAGGAGGTCGATAACGCGGTCAATATCACCAAAAAGGCGATCTTGTCGCGCTACGATTTTCGCGGCTCGAAGACCGAGGTCGCCCTCGACAAGAAAGAAAAAAAGATTTGGGTGACGACCGAAGACGACATGAAGATGCGGGCGGTGCAGGAGACGCTGATCGAGAATCTGGTCAGACGCAAGGTCGATCGAAAGTGCCTGGAGCCCAAACCCGATCAGATGGCATCCCAGGGAATGATCCAGCGGGAGATCGCCATCAAGGAAGGCATCGATTCCGACACCGCCCGGAACATCGTGAAGATGATCAAGGATAAGAAGCTCAAGGTACAGGCGGCGATCCAGGAAAACCAGGTGCGGGTTACGGGCAAGAAGATCGATGACTTGCAGGAAGTCATTCAGATGCTGCGCGGCGCCGGCTTGCCGGTTCCACTCCAGTTCGTGAACATGCAGCGCTGAGCCCCGTACGAGGAAAGAGCCATGAAAGAAAAGATCATCAAGACCGATGCGGAATGGAAAAAGGAGCTGACACCGGCGCAGTATCACGTTTGCCGCGAGAAGGGCACCGAGACGGCGTTCACCGGGCAATATTGGGACTGCCACGATAAGGGAGTTTACCGCTGCGCCTGCTGCGGCAACGAGCTGTTCAGCTCCGAGACGAAATTCGACTCCGGTACCGGCTGGCCGAGCTTCTGGGCGCCGGTGTCAAAAGAGAACGTCGAAACGGAGACGGACAACAGCTTGTTCATGCGCCGCACCGAAGTGCTCTGCGGCAAATGCGACGCTCACCTGGGCCATGTCTTCGACGACGGTCCGGCGCCGACGAATCTGCGTTACTGCATCAATTCCGCTTCGCTCAAGCTCGACAAGGCGAAATAAGATAAAGGCAGTTCCAATCGTTGTAGCCGTTCGGCCCCCTCCTTCATCCTCCCCCGCGACGCGGGGGAGGAAAGCATGCCCTGAGCCTCGCTGAAGGGAGGTGGGGGTTGGAACGAATGGAACTACTGGAACGACTGAAAAATGGAATATACGACGTTAGGTCGCACCGGATTGAAAGTCAGCGTGGCGGGGTTGGGCTGCGGCGGGCCGAGCCGGCTGGGTTTGCGAGATAACAAGCCCCAGCGGGACTGCATAGCGCTAGTTCGGCAGGCGCTTGATCTGGGCGTGAACTTTCTGGACACGGCGGAGGTCTACGGCACCGAGGAGATCGTCGGCAAGGCCATCGCGGGAATTCCCAGAGATCGGATCGTGCTCTCCACGAAGAAGAAATTTCCGCTCGATGATCCGAGCGATCCCGCCGGCGAGGTCAGGAAGAGCTTGGAGCAGAGCCTCAGGCGGCTCGGAACCGATTACATCGATGTTTACCACGCCCACGGTGTCGAGCCGGAAGATTATGCTTACGCGTCAAGTAAGCTGCTCCCGGTTCTCTCGA
>JACPFE010000606.1 GCA_016183145.1 Deltaproteobacteria bacterium
GTGGCGGATGGGGCGCGTGAGGGTGGACTGGAATTCTAACGGACGCAACAAGGACGAGGTCGCTTTGGAACGCATTGATCCACAGGGTTTAGAGCTAAAAGAAAAGGTCGTTCACATCAGCCGGGTGGCGAAAGTCGTCAAGGGCGGCCGCCGTTTCAGCTTTAGCGCGCTGGTGGTGGTGGGGGATAGTCACTCGGTGGTGGGTTATGGACTTGGTAAAGCCAAGGAAGTTCCCGAGGCGATCCGCAAGGGGTTGGAGCAAGCCAAGAAAAATTTGATCCGGGTGCCGGTTGCCGAAGGCACCATCCCGTTCGAAGTGACCGGCAAATACGGCGCCGGCTACGTTATCCTCAAGCCGGCGTCCAATGGAACCGGGGTTATCGCCGGCGGCGGCGTACGCGCGGTGGTGGAGGCGTCGGGGATTCAGAATGTCCTGACCAAATGCATCGGCTCCAACAACCCTCATAACATGGTCAAGGCCACCATTGAGGCGTTGCGCGATCTACGCGACCCGGCGGAGATTGCCGATCGCCGTGGAAAGGCCTTGGCGGAGATTCGCTGACTATGACACTCGATGAACTAAAACCGGTGGCCGGATCGAATCGGAAACGTAAGCGCGTGGGGCGGGGTGACGGCTCCGGCCATGGCAAGACATCGTGCCGCGGCCACAAAGGGCAAGGAGCGCGGTCGGGCGGCGGCACCAAGCCTGGATTCGAGGGTGGGCAAATGCCTTTGCAACGCCGTCTACCCAAGCGCGGCTTTCATAACCCCTTCCGGGTTGAAATGTCGGTGGTCAATTTGACGCAGTTGGAATCGTTTCCCTCAGGGGCCGAAGTGACACCCGAATCGCTGTGCGCGCAGGGTTTGGTGCGCGGGAAAAACCGGCGGATTAAGATCCTTGGCGACGGTTCGTTGTCCAAGCCCTTGACGATCAAAGCGCATGGTTTTTCCGCTCAAGCCAAAGCGAAGATCGAAGCCTCAGGGGGAAAGACCGAGGTGATAGCGGTCCATGCTTAGCGGTTTTCAGAACGCGGCCCGAGTGCCCGAGCTTAAGCGCCGATTGCTCTTCACGCTGGCGATGCTCGCCGTCTACCGGCTCGGTGTCCATGTGCCGACGCCGGGCATCGACCGCCACGCCATGGCGGCTTTTTTCGAGCAGCAGAAGGGTAACCTTTTGGGTTTTCTAAACCTTTTTTCCGGCGGCGCGTTGGAGCAGTTTTCGGTTTTTTCCCTCGGCATCATGCCTTACATCAGCGCGTCGATCATTCTTCAGCTTCTCACCGTGGTTTTCCCCTATTTGGAAAGGCTATCGAAGGAAGGTGAGGTGGGACGGCGCAAGATTACCCAATACACGCGCTACGGCACAGTGGTGCTTTCGATCATTCAAGGTATCATGATCAGCGTCGGACTGGAGGGGACGCGGGGACCGGGCGGCTTTGGCCTCGTCCTCAATCCCGGCTGGAGTTTTCGCCTGATGACGGTCATTACGTTGACTTCGGGCACGGCCTTCATCATGTGGCTGGGCGAGCAAATCACCGAACGCGGCATCGGTAACGGCATATCGCTCATCATCTTTGCCGGCATCGTCGCGCGTTTACCCTCGGCGGCAGGCACCATGCTGCAGTTCGTGCGCGAAGGCGAAATCGGCGTGCTGGTCGCCCTGCTCATCACGGTTTTGACCGTGGTCGTGGTCGGGGTGATCATATTTGTCGAACGGGGCCAGCGCCGCATTCCGGTTCAGTATGCCAAGCGCGTGGTCGGGCGCAAAATGTACGGCGGCCAGAGTTCTCATCTTCCGCTCAAGATCAATACCGCCAACGTGATACCGCCGATCTTCGCTTCGTCGATTCTGATTTTTCCCGCGACCCTGGCGCAATTCTCGAGCTTTACCTGGGTGCAGGCGGTATCCAGCTCGCTGGCTCCCGGTCAATGGCTGCACGATATCGTCTACGTCGCGCTGATCATCTTTTTTGCGTTTTTTTACACCGCCGTGGTGTTCAATCCGGTGGATGTCGCCGAGAACATGAAAAAATTCGGCGGCTACATTCCCGGCATCCGCCCGGGGCAAAAGACCGCCGAGTTCATCGAGCGCGTGCTTTCACGCATTACGCTGAGCGGGGCGATTTATCTGTCGATAGTTTCGTTGTTGCCGACGCTGTTGATCGGCCAGTTTAACGTGCCGTTTTTCTTCGGCGGGACGGCGCTGTTGATCGTTGTCGGTGTCGCCCTGGATACGGTAGCGCAGATGGAGACCCATTTGATCAGCCGCAACTACGAAGGCTTCATGAAACGAGGGCGGCTGCGCGGGAGAAGGGGCTGAGGATTGGCAGCCGGCGCGCGCGTGGTATTGCTTGGACCTCCGGGAGCGGGTAAGGGGACCCAAGCGAAGTTGCTTGAGGAGAAGTTCGCGGCCCCGCAGATTTCGACGGGGGATATCCTGCGCAAGGCGGTGGCCGAACAAGGCGACCTGGGCAAGCGGGCTTCGGAATATATTCGCCGCGGGGAATTGGTTCCCGACCAGTTGATCATCGATCTGGTGGCCGAGCGGCTCAAGGAGAAAGACTGCGAGAAGGGATTTGTCCTGGACGGTTTTCCCAGAACCATCGCTCAAGCGCAGGGCCTCGAAGAGCTATTGAAAAAAATGGGGCTGGCGCTCAATTGTGTTTTGTCGGTGCAGGTGCCCCATGAATTAATCGTCGAGCGGCTGTCGGGACGGCGCACCTGTAAAGGTTGCGGCGCGCTCTATCATGTGGTTTTCGATCCGCCGAAGGCGGCGGGAACGTGCAATCGTTGTGGGGGTGAGCTGTTTCAGCGCGATGACGATCGCGCAGAGACCATTAGCAATCGCCTCAAAGTGTACGAGGATCAGACGGCGCCGCTAGTGAGCTATTACCGGGAACGGAGCTTGTTAAAGAGTATCGACGGGGTCGGGAAGGTTGAAGACATCGGCAAGCGGATGATTCAGGCGCTGGGGGATGTCGCGGCGTGATTTCGCTCAAATCGGAACGAGAGATCGAGATCATGAGGCGAGCCAATGTCATCGTTGCCGAGATCTTGCAGGAACTGAAAGAAAAGGTTGCACCGGGAGTGACGACCTTGGAGCTGGATGGCGTCGCCGAAGAGCTGACGTTAAAAAAAAAGGCGCTGCCCGCTTTCAAGGGATACCAGGTGGCGGGACGGGTTTTTCCACGCTGCCTGTGCGTGTCGATCAACGAGGAGATCGTTCACGGAATTCCGACGAATCGCGCGCTGCGCGAAGGCGACATCGTTGGATTGGACTTCGGCGTTATCTATAACGGCTTTTATGGTGACGCTGCGCTGACCGTGGGCGTCGGGCGAGTGAGCGAGGAGGCCCGCCGCTTGATGGAGGTCACCGAGCGCGCCCTATACAAAGGCATCGAGCAGTTGCACGACGGAAAACGATTGGGCGACTTGGGTTCAGCGGTGCAGCAGGTTGCCGAGGGCGCCGGTTATTCCGTCGTCCGCGCGTTCGTCGGGCATGGTATCGGCAAAAGATTGCACGAGGAGCCGCCGGTGCCAAACTACGGCGAACCCGACCGCGGCGTGCGCGTGCGCGAAGGCATGGTGCTGGCCATCGAGCCGATGGTCAACGCCGGGGGCCATGAAGTCGCGATGAAAGAAGACGGTTGGACCGCGGTGACCAAGGACGGCAGCTTGGCCGCGCATTTCGAACACTCGGTCGCCGTGACCAAGAACGGACCGTATATTTTGAGCCAGCTTTAATTTTTCGAGGCGCTGATTTAGCAAAGCCAGGCGGCGTATGCCCAAAGAAGATGCCATCGAAGTAACCGGCAAGGTCTTGGAAACACTCCCCAACGCGATGTTTCGCGTGGAGTTGGAAAACGGCCACAAGGTCCTGGCTCATATATCCGGCAAGATGCGCATGCACTATATTAAAATTCTCCCGGGGGATAAGGTCAAAATCGAGTTGTCTCCCTATGACTTGGCTCGTGGGAGAATCGTTTTTCGGGAGCGCTAGGAAACAGGAGCGGTCGTGAAAGTCAGAGCGTCGGTCAAAAAGATTTGTGACAAATGCAAGGTCATTCGGCGTAAAGGCGTCGTGCGGGTGCTGTGCGTCAACACCAAGCACAAGCAGAGGCAGGGGTAGTAAAAAGTTCAAGGTTCAAGGGTTCAAAGTTCAAGGGCAGGCATCGGAGACTTGAGGCTCCGAACGAAGTGAGGAAATATGGCACGTATTTCAGGGGTAGATTTGCCGCGGGCCAAGAGAATGGAAGTCGCGCTGACCTATATCTATGGGATCGGGCGCAGCGCGTCGCGGAAAATTCTCGGGCAAGCCGGCATCTCATTCGATCTCAAGAGCGATGATCTTTCCGACGATGATGTCGTAAAAATCCGCCAGATCCTTGACCAAGGGCACAAGGTCGAAGGCGATCTGAGGCGGGACATCACCGCTAATATCAAGCGCCATCTCGACATGGGGTCGTATCGGGGGTTGCGCCACCGCAAAAACCTGCCGGTGCGCGGGCAGAGGACCCACACCAACGCGCGCACGCGCAAGGGACCGCGCAAGACCGTGGCGGGGAAAAAGACCGCGCCCTCCAAGGGTTAAGCGCCGTTAGGAGACCATGATGGCAAAACGCGAAGAAGTCACAGAAGAAAAAACCGAAAGCCAGCCAGAACAAAAGCTCAGTGAAAAGGCGGCGCGCAAAAAGCGCGGGCGCAAGAATATCGCCGAAGGGGTGGTGCATATTCACTCGACCTTTAACAACACCATCGTCACCATCACCGATTACCAGGGCAATGTGATCTCTTGGTCCAGCGCCGGTGCCATGGGCTTCAAGGGATCGCGCAAAGGGACGCCCTTCGCCGCCCAACAGGCGGCGGACAGCGCGGCCAAGAAGGCGATGGATCACGGCCTGCGCACGGTACAAATATTTGTTCGAGGACCCGGGGCGGGACGGGAGTCGGCGCTGCGCGCGCTCCAATCCGCCGGGATCAACATCAGCTTGATCAAGGACGTCACGCCGATTCCCCATAACGGTTGCCGCCCGCCGAAACGGAGGAGAGTATGACGGTGAAGGTCGAGGATCGAAGATCGAGAATAGAGGATAGAGCGCGATGCGCAATCGTCGATCTGCTATTCTCAAACCAAGGAGGAAGGATTGGCTAGATACACCGACTCGGTTTGCCGGCTCTGCAGGCGCGAGAACCTGAAGCTCTTTCTCAAGGGCGAGCGTTGCTACACGGACAAATGCGCCATCGAGCGGCGCAACTATCCCCCCGGGCAGCATGGCCAGGGGCGGCCGAAATTTTCCGAGTACAGCATTCAGCTACGCGAAAAACAGAAAGTCAAGCGCATGTACGGCCTAATGGAGAATCAGTTTCGGCGCACGTTTGCACAAGCGGCGCGAACCAAGGGCATCACGGGCGAGACGCTGTTGGTGCTGCTGGAACGGCGACTCGACAACGTTGCTTACCGACTCGGATTCGCCAGTTCGCGGGCGGAGGCAAGAACCTTGGTGCGGCACGGCCATATTTTGGTCAATGGGAAAAAGGTCAATATCCCCTCCTATTTTGTTCGGGCCGGCGATGTGGTGTCGGTAAGGGAACGGAGTCGCCAGTTGGCCCGTGTGCTGACGGCCATGGAAGGGGCGCAACGGCGCGGCGTGCCCGAATGGGCGGAATTGGACCGGGACACTTGTAGCGGCAAAATCCGGCTCTTGCCCACCCGCAGCGATGTCACGATGCCGATTAACGAAAAACTGATCGTAGAGCTGTATTCGAAGTAATTTTCGAATCCTGGGAGACGCTATGTCGACAACGTACAGGCATTGGACGGATTTAATCAGACCTAAGCAATTGGCGGTCGAAGAGAAAACCCTCACTTCCACCTATGGCAAATTCTACGCCGAACCCTTCGAGCGCGGCTTCGGCCAAACCGTCGGTAACGCGCTGCGCAGAATTCTGCTTTCCTCCCTTATGGGAGCGTCCATCGTCGCGGTCCGCATCAAGGGGATTCTGCACGAATTTTCGACGATTCCGGGAGTCACGGAGGATGTCGCCGACATCATTCTAAACCTGAAGGAAGTGCGCCTCCGGCTGAGCGACGGTGAGCCGCACACTCTCAAGATCGAGGCGAAGGGTCCGGGCATAGTCACGGCCAAAGACATCATCGCGCCGCCGCCGGTCGAAGTCCTTAATCCGGACCACAAAATCGCCACGCTCTCCCGGGACGCCAAGCTCGAGATCGAAATGACCGCCAAGCTCGGCCGCGGCTACGTGCCGGCGGAGCGCAACAAGGAGGAAGGGGCGCCGGTGGATACCATTTTCATCGATGCCGTCTTCTCGCCGGTTCAGAAGGCCAATTTCACGGTCACCAACGCGCGCGTGGGTCAGCGTACCGACTACGACCGGCTGGTGTTCGATGTTTACACCGACGGCAGCGTCAAGCCGGACGACGCCATGGCCTACGCCGCGAAGATTCTCCAGGACCAGCTTGGCATCTTCGTCAATTTCCAGGAAGAGCCGCGGGCGGAAAAGCGCGATGATGGCCCCGCCGTCGCGTTGAACGATAACCTGTTCCGCAGCGTCGACGAACTTGAGTTTTCGGTGCGGTCGCAGAACTGCCTGCAAAACGCGGATATCAAGTATATCGGCGAGCTGGTGCAGAAGAGCGAGCAGGAGATGCTGAAGACCAAGAACTTCGGCCATAAATCCCTCAACGAGATCAAAGAAATTCTTCGTGAAATGGGGCTCGAACTGGGCATGAGAATCGAACATTTTCCGGCGCGGGACGAGCTCGACGCGCGCAAGCGCGCCACGGTTAAGGAGCCGGCATAAATCATGCGCCACCGCAAATCGGGCAGACAACTCAGCCGCAATTCGAGCCATCGCTGGGCGCTCATGCGCAACCTCGTCACCGCGCTCTTGCGCGACGAAAAGATTCAGACCACCGATCCGAAAGCGAAGGAGCTCAGGCGTTGGGCCGACCGCGTGATCACCCTCGGCAAAGAGGGGAGCCTGCACGCGCGCCGCCAAGTCTTGGGTATTGTCCAGGACAAGGCCATGGTGCGCAAGCTCTTCGACACCATCGCGCCGCGGTTCAAAGAGCGCGCCGGCGGCTACACGCGCATCATCAAAGTTGGCTGGCGCCGCGGCGACGCCGCGCAGATGTCTTTGATCGAACTGGTGGGGGGCGCCGGCGAAGCCGCCGCAGGAAAGTCGGGCGGTGCGAAGCTCAGCCGAAGGGCGAGGCGAAAGCAAGCGGCGAAAGAAGCGGAAGCGGCTGCTTAGAGATTACCCGGCAAACCTTCGATCCTATCATCCTGAAACTCAATTACTGGAGCGCTGTCTAAGGGGCGAACGCGAAGGCTGAGTTGCGCGATTCTGGAGGCGTCAATCTCAAACCGTTGATTAGCCGTTCGTACTACGAGGTGCTTATTGACGCCACTTCGGCGGGGTGAATGCTTAGGTATTCACGCACCTCGAGCTGCATGCGGTCGATCTCCGCCAGAAACCCCGAGACCGCACCGTGATAGTTCTGAGGGTTCGTTTCCACGCGCCGTAGATGCGCAACCTGTTCCTGAAACCGAGCAATGCGCTCCAGAGTCACCTTGAGTTCCTGATCATTTGCAATCATGTCTGCTCCTCCACGATTTCGATAATGCCCCTGCACGTCCCGTCGCGCTTCATCTGCCACCCGGCAATAACTTGCTCCTCGCCTCCGAGCGCTGCAAGACGGCGCAGCCAGAACACGCTTGCTCCAAAATGCGCCTGCGCCGCCGCATGGTCGAAAAGAACTCTGGCCTCACCGGTCAGTTGTCCCATGTCGAACGTATTCTCCATCAGCAGGAATACATCCACGTCAGCCGGCTCCCTCTTGGTGCTGACGAACGACCCGAAGACCACGAACCGTGCCAATTGGCCCGTTCCGACCGAGACGCGATAGATTCGTTCAAGCCGCTGCGCCACCGCGACCCTCTGCCAGGATCCCTTCCCGAAGCGGCGAAGCGTCTCCTGCAGGGTGGCGCAGTAAATTCCAAGTGGAAGATCACCATCTTTTCCGAGAGGTGGCAGAGAGGTTTCGGTTGTTTGCGCCACAAACCACTTTTACCATAAGAGTTCCACCACGGCTAACGCTAAGCCTGAACAGCCAAGGTCCGCGAGCCTTACGAGTGGGTCCGAAGTTGTTAAGCCGGATATTAACGTTTTCGGAGAAGCTGTACCAGTTCATGTACCACTCGATCGAACCCTCGGTTCGACAACGAGACAGGGCGAAACTCCGGTGCGTCAGGTTTCTTGCGATCGTTGTACAGAGTACTGACTTCAGCTTTCGTCCAACGTTTTGTCGCTAGCGGAGAAATCACCATCAACTTCAGATAAAACCCGAATCCCTCCGCCGTGGCGTCGACGACAGGTATCGATGCATCGCTCTCAAACGGTCCAAGTTGAGCGATGCGTTTGGCGCATTCGGCACCGGACAACGCCCCAACAAGACCGCGGCCTGTGTCGACGATGATGGGAAATCTAGGTTTCCTTGGCCAGTAGCGGATCTCCATTTTTGAGCTGTAAACGTAAAGCTCAGCCGCGCGTATTCCGCGTCGGTCTAAAGCACAGGATTTGGCCTCAAAATTCAGACTGTCTCATTTTCCGCCCCAAAAATAGGCGATAACCCCGATCCGACATTCATCGGCGCATGGAATTGTCTCTGAGGAGCGTCAGATCTCAGCGAAGGGCTGTTTTGGCAATGAGTCAGCGGTTCACCAGCAGTGCGGTTACAGCGGTCCGACCCACAGGTAGGCCTCTGTTGCAGCATCCAGTCCAGGATCGCATATGACCTGACTGTTTTGGCGGAGCGGGGATAATACCTAACTCTTCACAGCGATCAAGCCTATGTAGGTTGGATCAAACGGTTCATTATCTTTCACGGCAAGCGACATCCCGCAGAGATGGCCGACGTGGAAAAACGAAGTCTTGGAGGAGAAGATTGGCCTTGCTGAGCAGTGTTTGTCGCCGGGGTGCCTTTCGACAAAAGCTCCGCTTGACACCTAGCTGCGATTCCGACTAAGTTTAGGGCAATTATTCAGGCTGAACTTAAGGCATTGCCAGTCGGACATCCAATTTCAAGATTTGACCTGACGCCATGAGAGATGAGCCGAGAGCAGGCTTAACCCCTGATGACCCCCACCCACTTACAGGAAGACGTGCACCGCACACCAGAGGAGGAGAAGATCTTCAAGGAGTTGTTTGACAGGTAGAAACATATCCATCCGCACGGGGTGAAATGGAACTTACGAAGAGAATTGCTTTGCACAGGGTGGAGCTTCCTACTCTATCCTGGTCCTGGATACTTTTGCCTCTCTTCGTCGCTCTTTTGGCGTTTATGCTTGCCTACCCCGTGGGACTTCTTTTCGTTAAGAGCTTTGCCATAAACCGTCCGGGACAACCAACGGCTTGGGGTCTGGAAGGATGGATAGCAGCCTTCAGCGATCGCGGTCTACCCTTAGCCCTGGCCAACACCTTCAGCTTAGGTGCCGTAAGAGTGGCTATAACCAGCGTCCTGGCTGTTTTCTTCGCGTGGGTGGTAACGCGCACGGACACTCCTTGGAAGGGCTTAATAGAGGCGATGCTTTGGCTGGGTTTTTTCCTGCCCTTACTTCCCATGACGTTAGGGTGGGTCCTTCTCCTAGATCCCCAGTATGGACTCATTAACAAGTTCCTCATGAAAGTCTTTCAACTGTCCGCGCCACCGTTTGACATCTACTCTTACTGGGGGATTGTCTGGTGTCACTTGGCCTTCAGCACCTCAGTGAGGTTCCTTCTAATGACGCCAGCTTTTAAAACCATGGATGCAGCTTTGGAGGAGGCCGCTCGAATCTCCGGTAGCAACAACTTGGGCATCCTCTGTCGCATCACCGTCCCTATCCTGGCTCCGGCCCTTCTTGTTTCCACAGCCTTAGGCTTCATTAGAAGCCTCGAATCATTTGAGATCGAGTTGGTTTTAGGAATCCCGGCAAGAATTTATGTCATTTCGACAAAGGTCTATGACTTCATCCACTTCGAGCCTCCGCTTTATGGCCGGGCCACAGCCCTGTGCAGTATCTTCCTGGTAATGATTTTTCTATTGATCTGGCTTCAAAAGGCCCTCCTCCGAGGCCGCGAATACACTACGATCACAGGCCGTAGTTATGCTGTACGGTCTTTCAGTCTGGGTCCCTGGCGTTGGGTAACATTTGCATTTTGTATGCTGTTCATCTTTGTCATGATCGTACTGCCATTAGCTACCCTAGTGATGGGGACATTCATGGAATTCTTCGGCAACTTCGACCTGGAGAAGCCTTGGACCAGCCGTCACTGGGCCACAGCCTTTACAGACCCTATCTTCCTTCGCTCTTTTAAAAACACGCTCATCCTGGGACTCGGCGCGGGTGTACTTGGTACCCTCCTTTACGCGCTGATCAGCTACTACATCGTGCGCACAAGATTTGCTTGCCGAGGACTCATTGATGTTCTCTCCTGGTTGCCTTGGGCTTTGCCTGGAGTCTTGATCAGTCTGGCGCTTCTCTGGACGGCCCTCGGATCGGGTAACCTCATTAAATTAATTTACGGAACCGTCTTTCTGCTGAGTCTGGCTATCATCATCAAAGAGATGCCCCTTGGGACGCAAATCATTAAGGCGGGCGTTATGCAGATCAGCAAGGAACTTGAGGAGGCGTCCACGGCCTCTGGGGCTTCCTGGCCTGCAGGGTTTCGCCGCATCATGTTGCCCCTGCTTAGGCCGACCATGATGGCAGTAGGGATCATTGTCTTCATTTCAGCAGTTAGAGATATCCCTACTGTAGTTTTCCTCTCCACCCATAATTCCCGGACTATCTCCCTTCTGATGCTCGACTACATAGCAGAGGCGAATATGGAAAAGGCTGCCGTCCTGGGGGTTTTCATCGTATTTCTGATCTTCGTGCTCCTATTCATTGTCCGAGTTCTAGGGTTAAGACGTGTTGTAATTCAGTCCTGATAAAGGAGGAAAGAGCCATGAACAATCGATACATTCGCGCTGCCTTATTCTTGGGAACTGTGGGGTTCCTCTCCTTGGTGTGGACCAATACTCCCTCTGCGCAAACTAAGGCCACCTGGCAGGAAAGATGGGAAAAGGCCCTTGCAGAGGCCAAAAAGGAGGGGAAAGTGGTCGTCATGGCCCCACCCGGGGACCTGATCCGGGATGCTATGACCCAGGGCTTTAAGAAGGCCTACCCCGACATCAGTATGGAGTATTCAGGCGCGCGGGGTGGTGAGTTGGCCACCAGGGTTAAAGCGGAACGGGATGCCGGCATTTACAGTGTTGATATTGTGATTAGCGGAACCAGCACTGCCAATTCATATTTCAAGCCCATGAAGGCCCTCGATCCGATAGAGCCAGCCTTTATACTACCGGAGGTAATGGACCTAAAGTACTGGCGCGACAGCCGGTTAGAGTTCTCTGATCGGTCTACCCGTTATACTTTGGTTTTCGCAACTCAGAACCCTCCTCCATTGATTTTCAACCCGGCCCAGGTAAAAGCCGAGGATGTGGATGAGCTCAATGAACTCCTTGACCCGAAATGGAAAGGGAAGATCGCGGTTCAGGATCCTATTCCTTCAGGGACAGGACAGGGCGGCTTCCGCTGGTTATGGCATGTGCTGGGGCCGGAGAAGGCAAAAGATTTTTATAGAAAGATGCACGCCCAGGCCGGCGCCATTGATAGAGACCAGCGCCGGCAGATTGAGTGGGTTGCTCAAGGCAAATACCCTCTTCATCTGAGCCCCGGTACCATTATGTTTCAACTTTCAAAACGGGGGCTTAAGTTCGGTGTGGTGTCGGAACTCAAAGACTATGGAAGCTATCTCAGTGCCGGCTTCGCCGGTGCAATGCTAGTCAACAAGGCCCCTCATCCCAACGCCGCAAAGGTCTTTCTCAATTGGCTCCTCACCAGAGAAGGCCAGACGGCCTGGAGCAACGCCATGGGTTATGTGAGTCGGAGACTGGATGTGCCCACAGATCACATCCCTTCCTACTGGATACCTAAACCCAAAGTTAAGTACTGGCCCAGCTATTACGAGGAAGATTCGACGCTAACTCCCGAGCAAGAGAAGTTTCTGAAGGAGATCTTTGGAAGGTAGAACAAAACGACGCGTGAGAGACTTGCCTCAGGCGAGCCGCCGGGGTCCTCCCAATCTTGATAATCTTGGATCCAGAGGGCTTAAAACACTGAGGCATCTCTTCTAAAAGCCGACCAAGACTCTTTACCGGCTGCCTCACGTGCAATTTCTTCTGGGATGGACTGTGTGGGACTAACGCAAAGGCTGAAAATGTCGGCGCTGTTTTTTTTATCGGATAATAACGCAATACTCAGCACGACCTCAAAGTTACCCGCAAGTATCCCTATTGTGTCCCCCCGAAAAGTTGACTCGCCGTGATCTGAGCGTGCGATAATCGGCACATCCACCAAAAAGCGCGCCACGGAAATTAGTATTGTGTCCCCAGAAATCCTGGTCATACGCCCTCGATCAGGCTAACCGATGACGGTGTTGAGAAGATGTTCGTCAGCTTCAAGCCTCCCGACGCGAACAGTTCACGGTATTCTTTTTCAGTACGGTCACGACCACCGGTAACCACCATCATTTGAAGATCGTGAAACTTGCCATAGAAGGGCTCATTATCTTCCGGAATAACCATAGCGATAACCAGAATCTTGCCATGATGGGGCATCGCACGATCACAATTTTTGAGAATCTTTACTGCCCGATCGTCATCCCAGTCATGGAGAATGCCTGAGAGAATGTAGAGGTCAGCGCCACTAGGCACAGCATCGAAGAAATCTCCCGCGATAAGCTCACAGCGATCTGCAACCCCCTCAGCTTTGATAAAACTTTCCGCCCCCTGAACAACACGCGGGAGATCAAAGAGAATGCCACGAATAGATGGATTCGCCTTGAGGATGGAAACGACGAGGCCCCCGCGTCCACCGCCCACGTCAACGATCTTGCTTGCTTTAGGGAAGTCGTAGGCACCTACTACTGCAGCGTTGACCATGGAAGAGCGGTTAGTCATCGACTCATCGAAGGTCTTAGCAGCTTCGGGGTTCTGGGCGAGGAACTGGAAGAATTCCTCTCCAAATACATGCTTGAATGCAGTTTCACCGGTCTTAACGCTGTACAGCAGATTGCCCCATGCCTCGTAATGTTGCTCACCATGCATGATTGCCATCGCTCTCATCGAGTCAGGAACTCCGCTCTGAAGACACTCCCCAACAGGCGTCAGCCTAAAACGGCCGTTCTTCTCCTCGGCAAATACACCTACGCTGGCCAAGGCCCGCATTAGCCGATAAAGAGAGCGTCGATGGGTCCCGGTAGCGTCTGCAAGGTCATCGATATTTTTCGGCCCCGCCTTCAATAGATCAGCGATACCGAGCTTTGCTGCAATGTAGACCGACTGCGAAACCCAGTAGCTTTTCACCATCTCAAAAAGAGTTTTCGAAGCCAATTTTTCATTGCTCGCTTTGAATTCGATGCGGCCGTGCTTTACCATGGTCATCTCCGACATTCGGGGACAATCTCATTGAGGGAAGCCGCAGCGCCCGCCAAGACGGTTGGATGGCGATAGACCATATGGGTCACCGCAATGCTCGAGCGGGAAAAGGTGGCATCCACATTATCTGTGAGCTTCTTTTCCTGGGCAGCCCCGCGCACGTAGCGTAAAGGCCAATCCCAGCCAATCGGCGGTCTCAACCACCCATTGCTCATCACCATAGGCCCGACCGCGAGTCACACTTGTACGCAGCGATTCCAACTCAGAGGTACAGAATAAACAGAATAAATAAGTAAAGGGGTCAAATCTTTTGTTGGAAGTTGTTGGCTTCTGTTAGAACGCTCCCTCACATGTCTTGCCCCCGATGAAATTCACTTTGCCGGACTGTTAACGATGTCTGACGATTGACTGTCAACAAAGGATTTGACCCCTCTCCTGACCCCTCTCGACCCCTCTCTCCTTCTATCTTAGGCGACAGGCGAGATGAAGCGTCAATACTCCAAGCTTGGCACGCAGTCAAGAAGCTTTTCGCACTGGGTTCTTTTTCGCGGGTCGCCAAGCGGCGGTTGCCGGCGGCGGAGAGATGCGATGCCTTCGCAGCCGGGTTAGCGCCAGCCGATAAGGTCGAAAAGCCCTTCGGAAAGCATCGCCA
>JACPFE010000591.1 GCA_016183145.1 Deltaproteobacteria bacterium
CGGCGGGCCGGCGGCGCGCATCGTTGCGATCTCTTCCGGGCGCAAGAAACAGCGCAGCAGGAATTCGTCATCCGATATTCCGCCGGCACCAACTCGCCCACGAACCTCTTTCAAGGTGGGCTCGGGCGGCGTCCAGCGCGCTAATTCCCGCGCACGCGGGCGATCGAGTATCTTGGCTTTGACCTCTCGATCCATCGAAGAGAGCTGCTCGTCGCCCCAAAATCCTAGCGCGTATTGAATCACCTCGTCGGTTACTTCGCGGTACCTGTTCCCGAGCATGACATTGATCGCCGCCTGGCTGACGACGAACTGAGAGAACGGCGTGACCATAATCGGATAACCCAAATCCGCCCGCACCTGCACGATCTCGTCCAGGACTTCGTCTAAGCGCTCCTCCATGCGCAATTGCGCGAGCTGATATTTCAAATTCGAGATGACGCCGCCGGGCACCTGGTGCATGAACTGCGCGTGATCGTATTCCAACGGCGCGCCCGCGGGGAACCCCTCCCGTTTGGCGATGGAAGTTAAGTGCTCTTCGATGGGTTTGACGACGCTCTCATGGATGACCGGGGTATAACCGAGCGCGCGGACGTTGTTGACGATGTTGCATAGAGACGGGTTGGAAGAGCCGTTGGCCAAAGGCGGGATCGCCGTATGCACCGTCTCGATACCCAGTTTGATCGCTTCCAAATAGCACAGCGGCGCGAGCCCAGTCGTGCAATGAGAGTGCAGCTCAACGGGTATGCCGTCGGCGTTCTTCAGGAACACCGGAATGAGGGTTTGGACGCGCTCGGGTGTTAAAAGCCCGGCGGGATCTTTTAGATATATGCGATTGGGCTTCAGCGCGCGGGCGGCGCGAACCTTTTGGGCAAAATATTCGTCGCTATGCTTGGGCGAGAGCGAATATACGACCGCTAGCACAACTTCGAGTCCCGCGTTCTGAGCCGCGGACAAAAGATAAGGCGCAAGCGACACCATATCATTGGCCGGGTCCATTAGTTGCAAACGCTTTATCCCGTTTGCCGCCAACCGCTCCACCCATAGTTTCAGCACCGACCGCGGCGTCAATTGGAACGAGGATATGCTGCGCGCCATCATCGACGCCAGCGGAGTCTTTGGCGCCTTTTGCGCTACCAAGCGAATTCTTTCCCAGGGATCCTCGCGCAATTCTCTGACGCATTTTTTGAAAATGCTGGTGCTGATAATTTCCATCCCCACAAAGCCCGCTTGGTCCGCGAGAGCCGCGACCGGGAGGATCATCCTGGTGGTCATTCGCTCCGACCACAGGCTCATGTGGCCGTCCCTGAACGTCGTATTGACGAAATAGACTTCGCTCATGTGTAAAAAGGGGACATTCTTCTTTTCTCTTGCCTCACGGCCAATGACCGAGGTAGATGGTTTTATGCCCCGCACGGCCCGCGCCTCGGTAAAAGATGTCTGCTATCACGTCATCAATCGCGGCAACGCGCAGAGCGAAGTGTTTCATAAAGCCGGCGATTATCAAGTCTTTGTAGAATTGATAAGCTTGGCTTGACGGCGAGCCTGAGGCCGAGGGGACGACCGAGAAAAGAAATGGAAATGTAGAATGTCCCCTGTTCTCCCCGTGCGCGCAGATGATGTCGGGCATTTCGGCGCTCTAGTATCCGGATTTCATGAATTCGATTCCAGGTTGCAGCATGCGCCGCCAGGCAGTCTCGGTTTCCGCGTCAAACATCGGGTCGAATTCCTTGACGGCCTGCACCAGCCGGTCAAGCCACAGATCATAAAGTTCCGGCGTTATATCCAGCTCCGCTCTGCTGTGGAGCTTGGCGAGCCGTTCCAAATGAACGATTCGTTCTGATTCACCGCTGGCCAACATCATTATGTATAACGATGTCTTGAGCAGTCTTGCTTGTTTTCGCAAGTCCGTGCGCTCGAATTTCTTTGCCACCATGTCGGAGGAAGCGAGGAAGAGGGTATAAAAACGGCGCAGAAACTCGGGCCTGCAGGAACACCGTTCAATGCTGTCATTGAACAACTCAACGTCCCTCTCGTACATCCGGCACCCCCCGATTGTGTCGTGGTCCAACATTGGGCAAGACGGCGGAACTGCCGCCCAAGTCACGACTTGAAACCCGTGACGTTGAACACCGGCACCGGCTGCGCGATACCCTTCAGCGTGACTTCACCCTGGGGCTCCGCTTGGGTCGCCTCTTCAATCCGCGCCAACGTCTTTTGGTTCGTGAGTATCTGTCCGCCTTTCGCATCGCCGCATAACCGCGCGGCGAGGTTGGTCACGCTGCCGATGCACGCGTAATCCCAACGTCCCTCGAAGCCGATCGCGCCGAGCGTCGCGTAGCCTTGCGCGATGCCGATGGCGAGATCGAGGTCGAAGCCGCGCTTCTTCCACGCCGCGCGCAGCGGCGCGAATTTCTCCTGCATTGCGAGCGCCATCTTCACCGCGTTCGCCGTCGGATTCTCGAGCTTGATCGGGTCGTTGAAAAAGATCATCAAGCCGTCGCCGGCGAAGCGCTCGAGCGTGCCCTCGTGGGCCATGATTAGCTGCCCCATCACACGGTGATATTCGCCGAGCACCGCCATGACCTCCTCGGGCTCGGAGCTGTCGGTGAAGGCGGTGAAGCCGCGCAGGTCGAGGAAAACGACCACCACTTCGCGGCGGTGTGTTTTCAGCAGGTCTTCGCCGCCGCCGCTGACGATCGACTCCGCGAGCTGCGGCGAGAAAAAATCCTTCAGCCGGCCCAGGCGGCCGAGTTGCGCGACCTGCTCCTGCACGCGCGCTTCGAGTTTCTTGTTCCAGTCGCGCACTTCGTCGCGCAGCGCTTTCTTCTCCAGGCTCGCGCCCACCCGCGCGCGCAACAGCGTCGCATCGAAGGGCTTGGGCAGGTAATCCTCGGCGCCGAGCTCGATGCAGCGCGCCACGCTCTCCACCTCTCCGACCGCCGAGATCATGATCACCGGAAGATGCCGGAGCTCTGCATCGGCCTTCAGGTGCTCGAGCACCTGGTAGCCGTTCAGCTCGGGCATCATGATGTCGAGCAGCATCAGGTCGAACTTCTTCGAATGCAGGAGCTCGAGCGCCTGGCGGCCGTCATTGGCGGTTGTGAGGTTCGTATATCCCTCGCGCGTGAGCCGGCGCGTGAGCGTATAGCGATTGTCCTCGTTGTCATCGACCACAAGCAGCGCGGCTTCAGCCGGGCTCATGATGCCTGCTTCCCCTGCACCAGCGCCTGGATCTTGCCGAGCAGGCGCGGCAGTTCCACCGGCTTGGTATCGAAGTCGTCGCAACCCGCGGCCATGGCTTTCTCTTTGTCGCCGGTCATCGCATTGGCAGTCAGCGCGATCACCGGAACATGTTTCGTCTGCGGCGCGGCCTTGATCCGGCGTGTCGCCTCCCAGCCGTCGAGCACCGGCAGGCTCAGATCCATCAGGATCAGGTCGGGCTGCTCGGCGCCCGCCATCGCCACCCCCTGGGCGCCGTCGCGCGCGATCATCACAGTGAAACCGGCGCGCTTGAGCCGATTCTCCAGCATGTAGATGTTGTCGTCGTTGTCCTCGACGTAAAGGATCTTCATTATGTTTCCTCCACGACCTTCTTGCCGCGGCCACGCGCGATCGACCCGGGCAGAATACGGCCGATCTCCCGCAGCAGCTCGTCCAGCTCGGAGGCGCCTTTTTGCAGAACGCGCTCCACATCACCGTTGAGGCGGCTGCGCTCCTCCGCCGTCAGGTCCTTGGCGGTCACCACCAGCACCGGGATGTCCCGCCACTCGGCCCGGCTGCGCATCTCGACGAGGAACTCGAAGCCGTCCATCTCGGGCATCATGAGGTCGAGCACGATGATGTCGGGACGCGTTTCGGCAAGCCGCGCCAGCGCAATCCGACCGTTCTCGGCCTCGCTGACCTGCCAGCCGTCCTTCTCCAGCGTGAGCCGCATCCCGCGCCGCATCATATCGTCGTCATCGACCAGCAGCACCTGGCGGCCGACCGCGCCGCAGATGTTGCGCAGCACGCCGGAGAGCCGATGGCGATCGACGGGCTTCACTATATAGTCGGTGGCGCCGAGCGAGTAGCCGCGGTTTTTCTCGTCCACGATGGTCATGAGAATAACGGGAATGTCCGCAAGCTCGGGATCGCCCTTGATCGCGGCGAGCACCGTCCAGCCGTCGAGGTCTGGCATTATCACATCGAGCGTGATCGCGGCGGGATGTAATTCCCGCGCCATCCGCAGCCCTTCCTGCCCACCGCTTGCCGTCACTACCGAGAAGCCCTCGCGCGCGAGGTAACGCTCCATCACCTCGCGCACGGTCTGATCGTCGTCTACAACCAGGATCGTTGGGCGTGCCGCGCCCGGCCGAGGGGCCGCGGCATCTCGAAGCGCCGCGGCGGGCTGCGCGACCCCGACTTCAGCCGGCAGGCGGATCGTGAAGGTCGAGCCGCGGCCCGGCTCGCTCGCCACCGTGATGTCGCCGCCCATCATCTGGCAGAAGCGCTTGCTAATGGCAAGACCGAGCCCCGTGCCGCCGTACTTGCGCGTAGTCGAGGCGTCGGCTTGAACGAACTCGTGAAAGAGTTTCCCCATCTGCTCGGGCGTCAAGCCGATGCCGGTGTCCGTAACCGCCATCGTCACCCACTCGCGGCCCTGCTCGGTTGCGCGCTTTGCGCCGATCGTCACCGTGCCGCGCTCGGTGAACTTGTTGGCGTTGCTCGCGAGATTCAGCAACGCCTGCCGAATCCGCGTCTGGTCGGCGCGCATTGTGCCGATATCGGGAGCGCAATTGACCACCACCTCGTTGCCGTTCTTGGCCGCCATCGTGCCGATGGTCTGCACCACGTCCTCGATCAACGGCGCGATCGCGAAGGACTCGATGTGGATGTCCATCTTGCCGGCTTCGATCTTGGAGAGATCGAGAATGTCGTTGATCAGCGCGAGCAGGTGCTTGGCAGCGCGCAGCACGCGCTCGAGCGGCTCAAGGTCGTCTTCCCGCTTCAGATCGCGCGCATCCTCCTGCAACATCTCGGTCACGCCGATGATCGCGTTCAAGGGCGTGCGCAACTCATGCGACATGTTGGCGAGGAACTGCGACTTCAACTGGGTCGCGACCTCGAGCTGTTGGCTCTTGTCCTCGATTTCGCGGAATAGCCGGGCGTTTTGGATCGCCAGAACCGACTGCGTCGCCAACGTCTGGAGCCGATTCACAACTTCTGTTGCGAAGTTTCCCGCTTCCCGGCGATAGACGGAAAGTCCGCCCATGACGCGACCCTCACGAAGGAGTGGTATGGCAAGGAGGGATCGATAGCCGAGTTGTCGGAGCACAGGTCGGACTCGGCTTACACCTACGTCCGGCTCATCCAGAATGTCAGTGACTTGGACCGGCGCGCGGGTGGCGGCGGCCCGGCCGACCGTACTCAGCCCAAAGCGTATGGGGTTTGCCTGGAGCGCTTGGACCAACTCTTCTTCCATACGGTCGCTGGCTCTCAGTTGAAATTCTTCCGTGGGTTCATCATATTCGTACATCGCTCCCGCGTCGGCGCCGCTCAATTGGACCGCGTGCGAGACGATGCTGGTAAGAACGGTCGGAAGGTCTAGAGTGGAGCTGACCGCTTGGCCGATCTCGTTCAAGGCGCGCAGCTCATTCAAAGCTTCACTGAGCTTCCGGGTCCGCTCCTCAACTCTCTGTTCGAGAGTTCGGCTGTACTCTTCCAATTTTTCTTTGCTCTCTCGAAGCTCCCCGACCAATCCCTTGATCGATCCGCGCATCCCGTTCAGGTCCCTCGCCAGGTGTCCTATTTCGTCCCGGCTGGTCGTATCAATCGAGGCTTCTAGATTTCCACCCGCAATCAAACCCGCCGAATTTTGGAGTTTTAGTAAAGGGCGGGCGATATACCGCCGGCTGATAACGATGGAGGTTAGGGAAATGGCCGCAATGATCAGGATCGTCAAGGTGGCGATGCCGAGAATATTTAAGACGATCTCTTTCCTGACATTTTCGCGCGAGACCGAGAGCTGAATCGTGCCGATATTCTTTCCCTGATAGAATATATCAGAGCTCTTGACCAGAAATTGCGAAGATTGCTGAAAGTAAGGAAAATCCTTCCCCTCAAATTTTGTGCTGGTTCTCCATGCGATAGCTTGACCCTCCGACAGGATCTTCACAAAAACTAGAGATTCATCCAAGAGCAAAGCCTCGGCGAAATGGCCGACGATTTGATTATCCAGGTTCCAGATCGGTACGTTTAAGCTGACCTGCGCGACCTTGACGACATTGTCCAATCCATTTCTTAAGTCGGCGTCAATTCTCCTTACATTGATTAAGATAGCGACTGCGGCAAAACCGATTAAGAGCAACGTCACCACGCCGACAAGCGCGTAGGTAAAACGCCTGCTGATGCTGGCGCTTTTAACGGGCCGTTTATGTGCAGAGGCGTCTTCCACGGGCAAAAACCTCCCGATGCGGGCGGGTCAAGGGAGAGTCACTGTTGCGAGCCGTCTTACTCTTATCACTCCAACTGCGCGGCGCCCATCTTATACTTCGAAAGTATTTCTTGGATGATTCCGCGCTTGTGCAAATTGCGGAATGCCGTGTTGAATTGATCGACGAGTTTTTTTTCAGTAAATTTCTGAGAGAAACCTATGTAGTATTTTAGAATCTGTTGCCGCCCGGCATATCGGATGTTCCTTATGCCGAGCTTTCGCATCAGGTCATTACCTACGTCTCGGTTGGAGAAAACGGCATCGATGCGACTCACAGAGAGCTTTTTAAAGGCCGCCCCACCATCGGGGGTCATATCGATGGTCAGGTCCTTGATCTCCGCTTTTATTTTTTCGAGCGCCGTCGCGGTATTGGAGGGCCCGTAGACGCCGACGGTATACCCCTTTACATCTGAATTCTGCTTAAACTTGAGCGGATTGTCATCTCGAACGAAAAAGCCATATTCCGAATTCAAAATGGGAGGCGAAAAATACAGCCACTTGGATTGCTCTTCATTCCAGCCGACGACAAAAATCCCATGAGCCTTTCCGTTCCTAACCTCGTCCTGAGCACGTGCCCAGGGAAGCAACTGCATCGAGCAATCGATCTTTGTTGCGCTGCATATTCTTCTGATGATGTCCGCCGCCGGGCCGGAGACGATGCCACCGGAGTCATAATTAAAAGGAGCAAAGTCCTGGGTGTTGAATTTCAACTCCGCTCCGCTGGCAAAGCCGGCGGAGATTAAACAGGTGGTAACAAGGATGAAACCATAAACCAGTTTGTTAATTTTCATCACGGTCCGCCCTATTTGCCGAAACAGAAGACTAATCGCATACTACGTTGCCAAGGGGGGTGTCACGTAAAGACTAAAAACCGAAAACCGCTTGGAGAGCCAACGTCATTCGGCGCAACCTGGGAATTACGCTTCGGGCCGAAGAATTCTTTCCGTGTTTTCTATGAAGTGGACCATGCGAAAAAAAACGTCACCTGCTTGGCGATCGGCGTAAAAGAAGGCCATCGGCTGTTTATCGGCGGACAAGAGTTTGAGCTATGAAGATCGCGCCCCTGGCAGATGTCAAAGCCCGCCTCAGCTCTTCCTTGGTTGAATGTGGAACCGACGGCCCGGTCCTCATTACGCGCAACGGAAAAGTCGCTGCGATCTTGCTTGCGCCTAAGGACGACGAGGACTTGGAGCGCCTGGTTTTAGCCCACTCCCGACGCTTTCTGGCTCTGCTTGAAAAATCCCGGCGCAGCATAAAGGCAGGCAGAGGCGTTTCCCATAATGAGTTTTGGAAAACAGTCGCACTGCGTCATAAAGCCAACAGTTCCAAACCTCGATCGTCCAAAGCATTCAAGTCTGCAAGTTAAATCTTCGAACGCAGCGAGAACTACCCCACCCAATCCTGCAAAATCCATCTGCGGCGCGCCGCCGTGCCCCTGGCCCGGTTTCACCTTGCCAGTGACTTGAAGAAGCCTTCTTTCTCCAATTCATCCACAATGCTCTCGTCCAAGAGCATGCCGATATCCATGGTTGCCTTGCCTCCCGCAACCCGGTCGAGCACGAATTTGGCGGTGGCCGCCGCGCCCTCGCGGTTAACGCGCGGTGGGAACTCGAATTTAGGCGCGTAGTAGTCGTAGGTGCCCTGGATGACGTCGGTGTCCTTTTGCAAGAGCCGCTTCTGGAGCACCGCCATGCCTTTTTTCTTGTCATGCTTGAGCTGGTAGACGGCATCGGCGTGGGCCTTCATCATGCGCTTGACTACGTCGCGATTCTTCTCCAGGTAGCGCCGCCGCACGATCATGACGTTCATCGGAAACGACGTCTTCAGCTCGCTCAAGTGAAGGAGAATGCGCAGCCCTAGTTTTTCCGCCTTGATGGTCTCCGGCGGCGAGAGTACCGTGGCATCGAGCGCTTTGGCCGACATGGCGGTCAGCCGAGTGGCGGCGCCGCCGGCCGGCATGATCGTCGCCGCCGCAGATGGAATGCCCCACTCGTTGAGCGCCGCAAGAACGGCATACTCGTTGACGCCGCCGAAGTTGACGACGCCGATTTTTTTCCCTCTGAGCTGGTTGGGCTCGCGGATTTCCGGCTGGGTCACCATGCTGAACGGAATCCGATTGAGCGTGCCACCGACCACGACCAGGTCCGCGCCTTTGAGATTTGCCGCAACCACGGCCGTGATATCGACCTGGGCAAAATCCGTGCTGCCGCCGAGCACGCCCTGGATTTGCCGTGCCGAGCCGCCGACCAGCACCACGTCGCCGTTCAGGCCATACTTTTCGAATGTCCCCAAGTCTTTCATCGCCCATACGGTCGCCTGAAACCCCGCCGTGCCGCCATAGCTAACGTAGTGACGTTCCTGGGCAAACAGCGCCAATGGGGCGCCGAGCGAGAAGACGATTCCGAGCAGTAGTTTCGCTAACATTGATCCACTCCTCCCTGGCAATAGCACGTGTCGCGGGCCCGAAGTTACAGTTCGATACATGTGATATGGGGTGCTTACAGCTTCTATCGCATCATCTCGTGCGTCTTTATCTTCCGCTTTCATCCTTCATCCTTCCGCCTTCATCCTTCCCCATCAGCTTCTCCCCGCCAGCTTGCGTCCGCTATCTAGAACGCCGAAGGAGCGGCCCGCCGAGGGCATGAGGAAGCGGTAGCCACTGGCGACCAGTCGTTCGATGTTGTTGGCGTCGGGGTGAGGATGGCCGCAAAGGACGTTGTGCTCTTTGCAGATCTTTAAGATGCTGTTGATGGCGTCGGCCACCACCGGGTGATCGTAATCCCGCGGATGACCCAGCTCCTGGCTAAGATCTCCCTCGCCGATCAGCACCACGCTGATGCCGGGGACCTCCTTGAGAATGCGCGGCAGATTGCCGATGGCACGGGTATCCTCGCACTGGATGACGACGAGGATTTCTCCGTGGGGCGCGAGCGGCCAGACGTCGGCGCGGGTGTAATATTCCTGCTGCGTGAGTCCCCAGTAGCGCGCGGCGCGGGTCGGCGCGTCACCGCGAATCCCCGGCGGATTGTAGAGCGGCGCGGTGGTCAAACGCGGATAGCGGCAGGCACCCACGGCGTTCCACGCTTCTTCGACACTGCTGACATGCGGAAAAATAATCCCGAAGACACCGATGTCGAGCACCTGCTTGGCGATCCATTGATTCATCTCGCCGCCGTTGGGCGGGATGCGCACCATCGGCGTCACCGCCGGCGCCAGTGTGGCGCGCTCGACGATCTGGCGGCGGTCGAGCATGAATTGCAGCGATTGGCGCAGTCCGGGAAAATCAAGCGGCGCATGCTCCATTTCGAAGGCGACGCCGTCGAGCTTGGAAGCCGCCAGCGCCACCGCGCTTTCGCTATCGACGGGACTGAAAGCGACAAAGGCCGTCTGACCCTGTTCGAGGGCTTTGATTACGCCGTTAAGGCGGGGTATGTCTGGCATAGACGCTCCTTTTATTACGGTTAGGCGACGTATAGCAAACGGCTTGGAGAGTGACAATTGGCTATAAGTCGTGATCGTGGGTCGTGCTCGTTTTGGGGAGCGGGGCGAGCACGAGCGACGAGCACGAAGTCGGAGGAGACCGAACCATGATCATCGACGCCCACACCCATTACACCACAGCGCCGCTGCAATTGCAGGCCTACCGCGGCCGGCAGATCACCGATCTCGGCAAGCCCGTCCGGGCAAAGCTCCAAATCAGCGACGAGCAGTTGGAGCGGTCGATGGAGGGACAGTTCAAGCGCATGAAGGAGTCGGGCATCGACCGGCTGCTTTTTTCGCCCCAGGCTTCGGCAATGGGTCATCACTTCGGCTCACCGCTGGTGAGCCGCTACTGGACCGAGGCGTGCAATGATCTCATCGCCCGCGTGGCGAAGCGCTGGCCCGATAAGATTTCTCCCGTCTGCCAGTTGCCGCAGTCCCCGGGCGTTGGGCCAAAGGAATGGGTGGATGAGCTTGAACGCTGCGTCAAAGACCTGGGCTTTGTCAGTTGCAACGTCAATCCTGACGCCGCCGGCGGCAAGGAGCCGCTCACGCCGTCGGTGGGCAGCGATTGGTGGTATCCGCTCTGGGAAAAGATGGTCGATCTCGAAGTCCCGTGCACGATCCACGCCAGCGCCTCTCTCAATCCGGCGATGCACCTCACCAACGCCTATTACATCGCGCACCATAATTCCGCCGCGGTTGAGCTGCTCAAATCCCGCGTCTTCAAGGATTTCCCCAAATTGAAAATCATCATCCCCCACGGCGGCGGCGCGATCCCCTTCCAGTGGAACCGCCAGCGCGGCATGCATGTGAGAGAAGGACTTGAGCCGTTCGAGGAAGCCGCGCGCAGGGTTTACTGGGACATGGCGATTTACGACAAGGAGTCGATGGAGCTGCTGATCAAACGCGTCGGCGTAGACAATGTCCTTTTCGCCACCGAGATGTTCGGCGCGGTGAATGCCATCGATCCCAAGACCGGACGCAACTTCGAAGACCTGGTGCCAATCTTTCAGTCCATCGACTGGCTCAGCGACGAGGAGCGCTATAAGATCACCGAGGGCAACGCGCGGAAAGTCTTTTCGCGGATGTTCGCCGAGGCGAAGAAGTAACTTCGATCGCTTTTTCAGGGCGATGAGAAGGGCGGCTACAAGCCGTGAGACAATTAAACAATCTTCGCCTCGTAGACGAGGGGTTTCATTTTTTGTTGGCTCGAAGCCGACAAGAAA
>JACPFE010000076.1 GCA_016183145.1 Deltaproteobacteria bacterium
CTCCTCTCAAATTGTCATTCTGCTGAAAAACCCACCGTTCGCCCTTCGAGAACCTCAGGACGAACGGAGCAGCGCTTGAAATCATTGAGGAGTTTTCCGTTCATGCTGAGCGCCGTCGAAGCATTCCTGGGGTTTTTCAGCAGAATCAAATTGTCATGAATCATTATGCTTCGCCCTTGACCATGAAAACCCTCACCTCTTCCCTCTCCCTCTGGGAAAGGGCGAGGGTGAGGGAATCTTCCTGAGCTAATGGTCCATTTTGGGAGGAATCCATCAGAGCGTGCCGATTCCGCCAGCGGTGCCGTTTTGTTTTATCAACCGCGATAGACGAACTCCGGGAACAAGGCAAAGAGAAGGATTATAACAAACGTCAGCGGTATGAGGACGATGACGTAAATGATGACCCTTTCGTTCTTGAGGTGCATATAGTTGCGCGCCACCAACCATGCTTTGACGATCGCCACGGCGAAGATCAAAAGGAGCGCCTGGAACTTGGGTAGTACCGCGACCGCCGCTACCGAAACGACGACGAGAGCGAGCAGCCAAACCCAGATAATCAGATAGTGACGGCTGTGCGCGTTACTCATCATTGCCTCCTCCTACGCCAGATAGAGCAACGGAAAAAGGAAGAGCCAAACGATATCGACGAAGTGCCAGTAAAGACCCGCCAGCTCGACGCGGTGGCCGTGGCGTGCCAGGCTGCCTTTGAGAGCTCCAATCCAGAGGACAATATTCACGATGATACCTGCCAATACATGAAGACCATGCAGGCCCGTCATGCCGTAGTAAAACGACCAGAAGATGCCCGCGGCGGGGGTGAACCCGTGGGCGATTTCCGTGGTGTACTCGACCGCTTTCACACCGAGAAAACCTAAGCCCAACAATACCGTCAAGCCCAGGAAATTCGCCACGCTGCGGTAGTTGTTTTCCTGCGACGCCGCGTGCGCCATCACCACGGTCATGCTGCTGGTGAGCAGCAGAAAGGTGTTGATCAAGGCTAGAGTGAAGTTTAGATGGCTCGACGCCTCGCCCCACCCTGCGCTCCCCAGCCGGACCACGATGTAGGAGGCGATCAGACCGCCGAAGACCGGAATCTCCGAGGCAAGAAACCACCAAGTGCCGGTTTTCCCCGGGGGAATTCCGGAGTCGGTCATCGTTGCTGTGTTGGCGTTCAAGACGAGTCCTCCTAACGAACCGCGGTTCGCGACGCGGTCAACGGCCGATCTTGTGGCAGCCAATCCTCTGCGGATTCCGGCGAGCTATATTCATACGGGCCGCGGTAGACGCTCGGGACCGCAGCGAAATTGCCATGGGGCGGAGGTGAGTCCGTGGTCCATTCCAGCGTATTGGCCTGCCAAGGATTGCGTTCGGCGGCTTTGCCGCGCGCCAGGCTCATGAAAAAGTTGATCACGAAGACGACTTGCGACACTAGCAAGAGAATCGCCGATAAGGTGATGAACATGTTGAGCGGCTCCAGCGGTTTGAGAAACTCGTACTGCATGGGGTTGGCGATGCGCCGCATCATGCCCCTCAACCCGACCAGATGCATGGGGATGAAAACTGCATTGAAGAAAATGAACGTGAGCCAGAAATGGATCTTGCCCAAGGCTTCATTCATCATCCGGCCGAACATCTTCGGGAACCAAAAGTAGAGGCCGGCGAAGCTGCCGAAGAAAACCACGCTGAAGAGCGTGTAATGAAAATGGGCGACCACGAAATAGGTGTCATGGATGTAAATATCCACCGGCGCCGAGCCGTTGAAGATGCCCGTGAGCCCGCCAAAGATGAAGACACCCAACGAGCCCAGGGCAAAAAGCATGGCGGCGCTAAACGTGATCGAGGCGCGCCACAACGTCGCGATGATTGAGAAGATGACGAACGCGAAGGGAACCGAGATGATGATGGTCGTGATGCTGAAGGGCATGGCAAGCCGCGGGTCAATGCCGCTGATGAATTGGTGGTGCGCCCAGACGATAAAACTCATGAAGCCGGCAACGATCGTCGAGTAGATAATCGGCCGATAGGCGAAGACCGGCTTGCGGCTAAAAACACTGATCACGTCTACAACAATGCCGAGGCCCGGTAGAAGTATGACGTAGACTTCGGGATGGCCAAAGAACCAAAAGAGATGCTGCCAGAGCAATGGCTCGCCGCCGCCTTCCGGAAGAAAGAAAGTCGTGCCGATGAGTCGATCCATCAGCAGCATCACCGCTCCGGCGATCAAGGGACCAACGGACAGCATGAAGATGACGGCGGCGGTGAGCTGCATCCAAACGATGACCGGCAAACGGAACCAGGTGAGACCCGGCGCGCGCATGTTCATCGCGGTGGTGAGGAAATTGACTCCGCCCAAAAGAAACGACGCGAATTCCAAAGCCAGGGCGAGCAGCCAGAGATTCATGCCCCAGCCGACGCCGGTGTACTCCATCTTGGCCGAGAGCGGGGGATATCCCGTCCAGCCGGCGGCGGCGGCCCCGCCAGGCACGAAGAACGACGCCATGAGCACGACGGAGGCGAGGAAGAAAACCCAGAAGGAGAGCATGTTCAATCTCGGAAACGCCATGTCCTTGGCGCCGATCATCAGCGGTATGAGAAAATTGCCGAAGGCGGCGAGCAATATCGGCATCGCGACGAAGAAGACCATGATGGTCCCGTGCATCGTGACCAGCATGTTGTAGAAGTCCGGCGCGATAAAGCCCCAGCCCGGCGCTTCAGTGTCGGGGTGGGCGATTTGCCAGCGGATAAGATACGCCGTGGCACCACCCATCAGGGCCCAGAACAGCCCCAAAGATAGATACTGTTTGGCGATGACTTTGTGGTCAGTGGAGAAAACGCGACTCCTCCAGTAACCTAACTCCTCACTCATGCTCACCTCATCGTGTTTCGTGATCGTGGCTCGTGCTCGTGGTTCGTGGCCCTTATCTTGTTCGTTTTACGAGCACGAACACGAATCACGAGCACGTTATTTCTCCGGCGGCCATTTCTCCTTGACCCACTTCTCATAATCCTCGGTGCTGAGGGCGTAGAGTTTTCCGTTCATACCCGAGTGGCCGAAACCGCAAAGTTCCGCGCAAGGAATTTCGTACTCGCCCGGTTTGGAGATTTGAAACCAGGCCGGAATTTCCCGTCCAGGGACGACGTCTTGTTTCAGCCGGGCATGGGGAAGAAAAAAGCTGTGAATGACGTCCTTAGAGGTCAAGACTACGTGAACGACTTTGCCCACCGGGACATGGAGATCGTTATCAATTTTCAGGTCGTCCTCGGTGCCGAATTTTCCATCGGGACCCGGATAGGTAAACTCCCAATTGAATTGTTTGCCCATCGCTCGAACCGTGATATCCGCCGCTGGCCTCTCTCCTTTGATGTTGGCCCAAACTGCGGCGCCGCGGATATCGATCCAGAGGTCCAAAACGACCACGATGGCGAGAGGAACCAAGATCCAGGCAAGCTCAGCCGTGGTATTGCCGAGAACGTAAGCGGCTTTTTCTCCGGGCTTGCGCCGGTAACGAAAAGCGAAATAGACGATCAACCCTTCAGTGATGAAGAACCACACCGTGGTAATATAAAAAATCAACCAAAAGATACCGTCTACCTCTCCACCGAAAGTCGAAACGTTTTCTGGAAACCAGTTCAACATCGTCTACCTGCCTTTTCGCCACACCTGTATAATTGGGGTGTCATTTGTTGTCAACCAGTTCTGCCGAGGAGCCCAGAAAAAATCCACCATGGGTCGTCACCACAGCGATCAACACCAAGCAGGGCCTCGTGATCATCAGGTCGTCCGCAAAAACTTCCTGGAATAGCAGGTGAATGCGAACGCGGTTTTCTTATCCAACGCCCATCCTGGCCAAAAATATTGCGAGACGACTGCTATCTGCCCAGTTCGCGTTGGCAATGTCCTTCTCCCGCGAAAGAGTCTTGCCGTCTGAGACTCAGATAGAGAATAACGTCAGATTAGGGGAGCGTGACAAGAAAGCCGGTCGCGGGCTACGCCTAGGTTGTCAATCTCTTATCCTTTGTTGACCTTAGGGCGGCGGCGCGGTATTCGGACGGCGAACAGGTCACGAAAAGCCGGAAGACGCGGTTAAAGTAAGGAATCGACTCGAAGCCCGCTTCAAAGGCAACCTCCGACACGCGCCGATGGGGGTCGAGCAACAGCCGTTTGGCCTTCTCGACCCGCGCGCGCCGCCGGTATTCGGTGAAGGTGAGCCCTGTTTGCTTCTTGAACAGTTTGGAGAAATAACACGGGCTGAGGTGGACGCGCCGCGCCAGCTCTTTGGTCGAGACCGATCCGTTATTCTCGGCGAGGTAGGCTTCGATTTTCCGCAGCAGCGGCGAACTTTGCTCCGGCTCGTGCGTTAAAACCTGGTTGCCACGCTCGGAAAGGTAATGGGCAAACAGCTCCAGCAGCGTCGCTACCGAGCGATTGCGCTCGTCTGTGAGCAACGGGCTGTAGCGCCAGGAGGCGCGCAGAGCTGTGACGCGTTTCTCAAGACCCCATTGTCGCAGACGGCGCGCCAAGCGGCGCAGAGTTTCCTTATCGAGCCGCTGCTGGGAAAACGGACCGGCCAGCAGGTTGCCAACATGGCGTCCGCCGACGAATACGGGGACGATAATCTTAAGCAGACCTGTCGGACAACGAAATTGCCGGGGCTCGGACTTCTGCGCGGCTCGACGCTCTACACCCGCGAGTATTCGCTGGCACACCTCACCGCTACGCCCGCCCAGGCAGCCATCTACGCAAAAGAGACCGTTGACCCGCGCGGCCTCGGAACCACTCACCCCGGTGGTAGCGGGCACAAGCGTCAGCGTCAGTCCCGTCGTGCAGGCGAAAGCCGCCTGCTGTTTGCGGATAGTCGTTGACTCGATCAACTTGAGCCAAGCCGCGTGTTCTCGCCCTATGTTTGATCCAGCGGAGGTCACAGAATGTCAGCCCAGGATGCAGAGAGACATGAACCCTTTCGCCACCGCCTACAAGTCGTAAACCGGGGTGTGCAGCGCCACGTGAGTGCCGAGGGCGACGGCGTTGACGATATCGGCCCGGCTGACGATGCCGACGATGTCGTCACCGCGCATGACCGGCAGGCGCTTGATGCCGTGCGTGGTCATGAGCCGGGCGATCTGTTCCACCGAGGTTTCCTCGGCGATGCTGATGACTTTCTTGCTCATGATCGCTCTTACGTCGCGGCCTTTCTTCGCGACGATATCGGCTTCGGAGACGACGCCGACGATCTTGCCGTTTTTGCCGGAAACCGGCGCGCCGCTGATTTGGCTTTTGATCAGCAGCATCGCCAATTTTTTCACCGACATGTTCGGCGTCACCGTTATGATGTCCCGGGTCATGATGTCCTTGGCATTCATCGCGAACCTCCTGTTAGAGTTCTCTTTCGAACATCAGCGTGGCCAGATCGCCGACGCGGCAACTGTAGCCCCACTCGTTGTCGTACCAGGCAAGAATTTTGGCCATCTTGTTTTCGAGCGTCACGGTCGACAAACCGTCGACGATCGCCGACGCGGAGTTGCCGCGAAAATCGCTGGAAACCAACGGCTCGTCGCAGTATTCCAGAATGCCAAGCATCTTTCCGGTCGCGGCCTTTTTCAGCGCGTCGTTGATGTCCTCCACGGACGCCGACTTTTTGAGATCGACGACCAGGTCAACCACGGAAACCGTCGAAGTCGGCACGCGCAGCGACAAGCCGTGCAGTTTGCCTTTGAGTTCCGGCATGACCAGGCCGATGGCCTTGGCTGCGCCGGTGCTGGTAGGGACAATGTTGACGGCGGCGGCGCGCGCGCGGCGCAGGTCCTTGTGCGTCAAATCCAGGATGCGCTGGTCGTTGGTATAGGCGTGCGTCGTCGTCATCAAGCCGCGCTCGATGCCGAAATGATCGTGCAACACTTTTGCCACCGGTGCCAGGCAGTTGGTCGTGCAGGAAGCGTTGGAGACGATATGATGCTTGCGCGGGTTGTACTCAGAATCATTGACGCCCAAAACGACCGTTAAGTCTTCATCCTTTGCCGGCGCGGTGACGATGACCTTCTTGGCCCCCGCGTCCAAATGGGCGCGCACCTGTGCCGCCTCGGTAAAGACGCCGGTGGACTCGATGACGATGTCGACGCTCAACTGCTTCCAGGGCAGGCGCGAAGGATCTTTCTGATTGAGCACGACGACGTTGCGGCCATCGATGACGAGCACCCCCTCTCCGACTTTGATCTCGCCGGGGTAAATGCCGTAGGTCGAATCGTAGCGGAATAGATGGGCATTGGTGCGCAGGTCGGCCATGTCGTTGATCGCGACCACATCCAGCTCTTTTTTATGGCGTTGGAGCATGGCCCTTAGGCTCAAGCGGCCGATACGGCCAAAACCATTGATTGCGACTCTGGGAACCATCAAAGCTCCTTACGTAATCCCCGTCGGGACTTTCTTCATAATCTTAGTACGCTTGCGAACTTGGCGCGGAATTCCTCGGCGCTGCAGCTATGGCCGGGAGTCGAGGCCGCTTGCGCCAGGAGCCTGAGCTTGTCCGCGTCGTCAAAGTCTTCTTTCTCCAATCGGATCATATACTCCCGCGCGATCTTGTAAGAAGGTTTCTCCACATCGACCACGCGAACCCGCGACCTGCCGGTCTTAGGATCTATGAGATCGGCGAAGTTGAGATAGCGAAGCTTGCCGTCGACCAGACAGACCAGGGCGCCGTTCAGTTGCGCGGCGCCCTGGGAATTACCAAAGAGAAACTCAACCGCGCCGTAGCCGAGGGTGCGCACGTACTCGCAGTCGAAAGCGATCGGCGGGGCGGAGCGCACTTCATAGCCGATGTTCTTATGGACTATAGCAATGGACCCGCCGCGCGCTGCGAAGCGCTGTTCCACAAGGGTCTTTAAAATATAAGCGAGATCCAACTCGGCGAGGCGCAAATGACCGTAACTGTCGTGCGTGATACGCACGCCTTCAATAGCGGAAAGCTCTTCGGCGGGAACCTTTTCCAGCAACCCTTCGGCGATGACCGCCACGCCATCGGAACGGTTCCACAGCGCCTGGCGTTTCAAGATCGCGCCTTCAAGGATGTCGCAAACCGTCTCGAGCCGGATCGGACCGGAAAATTCCTCGGGAATCAGCGACAGGGTGGCGCCGGCGGCCTTGCCGATACCGAGGGCGAGGTGGCCCGCGGTGCGGCCCATGACGACAACAAAATACCAGCGGCCGGTGGTGCGCGAATCCTCCATTAAGTTCTGCACCAGCTCGAAACCGAGCTGGCGGGCGGTCTCGAAACCAAACGTGGGAATCTCGCCCGGCAGAGGCAGATCGTTATCAATCGTTTTCGGCACGTGACAGACGCGTATCCGGCCCGCCGCTTGTTTGGCGACCTGGCTTGCCGCAAACATGGTGTCGTCGCCCCCGATGGTGGCCAGATAACCGATGCCGAGATGGTCCAGGCTGGTGAGAACCCGCCGCAAATCCTCCTCCCGCTTGGTTGGGTTGGCGCGCGAAGTATTGAGAATCGAGCCGCCCTGAAAATGGATTCGCGACACGTCCTCATGCTCCAGTTCTTTGACGTGCCCGGTTTCCCCCTTCATCAGCCACTGAAAGCCGTCGAAAATACCGATGACCCTGTGGGCGCGGTTGCGCGCTTCCAGTGTGAGCGCGCTGATAACGCCGTTGATGCCCGGCGCGGGTCCACCGCCGACCAAGACCCCCACGCGCTTGTTTTTGCTGTCTTGAGCTGCCAGTTCCGACCTAGCCATGACTGCGCCTTTCATAACCGGCTTGTTGTCGAGCTCGCAGGCTAAAGCCGATGGCAGATTATATAGCCAATTTTATGCCTGAGCGAAATAGCCATGACATTCCGGCGAGAGAATTTCCAATCGCGATATTTCTTCCCAAGGCTGGGAAGTTCCCGAAGGACAATCCCGAAGGCTAAGAATCGCGTAACACGCCTCTGTTCAACCTCTCTAACCTTGAATAAGATGGGATTAGAGAGTACAAGACCTTGGTAAAGGACGGCGCGGGCTACTATTACGGACTTGCAAATCTCGGTAAACTCGATAATCCTAGAATCCGAAGAACAGGTTGCGCTGCTTGAATTCCTACGTTAGAGGCTGACGGGTTAATGAGTGCTTCAGAACCGTTCGATGCGCTGACCAGATTCGCGGAGATCGAACGGCTGGTCGGCAAGATTTATTTCCGCTTCTCGCATATCTTCCTAGACCGGCCGGAGATCAGGGATTTTTGGTGGGAGATGGCCAGGGAAGAAGAGGAGCATGGGTGCATCTTGCATGCCTGCAAGGCTTTGATTGCAAACTACGACGACGAGACGCTCGACCCGGCCATCAGCCGTGACAAGGCTCAAGAGCTCGAAAAATGGCTCAGGTCCTTCCTGCAGCGAGGCGCCCCGTCATTGAGCGTTGAGGAAGCCTTCCGGATAGCACTGGAAATTGAAAGTTCTGAGATCGATGCCATTTATAGCAAGCTGTTGCATCTGGGCGGGCCCAACATCGCCAAGACTATGGAATATCTTGGTGTCCCCGCCAGCACCCAGAGGCAGAAGCTCAAAGTCGCTCTGCGCCGGTACTGCTCCGGCAGCCCGGACCTGCTTCGGGCTGCTGACCAATTATAAGCCGTTATCCTAGACAAAAAGCCCCTAGGACGTGCCTCGGAAAGGGCTGTTCGCGCCTCATCATGTCCGACATCGCCGAAACCCGATCCACCGCCGGCGCCAATATCCCGGGATAAGCCAAGGTATTATCAGGCCCGTTTGTATTGACACCTACCCTTAACCCTTTTATGTTGCCGGTGGGTGGTAGCGTAAAAGGGTGTGAACACCGTTATGGATTTTGATTTCGAAAATATCATCGGCAAGAGTAAAGCCATCCGCGATGTGCTGGAAATGGTAAAAAAGGTGGCCCGCACCCAGGCCACCGTGCTGATCACGGGCGACAGCGGCACCGGCAAAGAGCTAGTCGCGCTTGCCATTCATGGCCACAGCGATCGGAAGGACAAGCTATTCCTGCCGGTGAACTGCGGCGCGTTGCCGGAGACTTTGCTGGAGAGCTTGCTTTTTGGCCATATGAAGGGGTCTTTTACGGGCGCCTTTGCCAACCAGGAGGGCCTCTTCGAAAAAGCGCGGGGCGGAACCATTTTCCTCGACGAGATCGGCGAGATTCCCCAGCACCTGCAAGTGAAACTGCTGCGCGCCCTGGAGGCAAAGGAAATCCTGCCCATTGGCAGCACCACGCCGCGCCACATCGATGTCCGGGTGCTGGCGGCGACCAACCGAGATTTGCAAAAGGAAGTCGAAGGCGGTCGGTTTCGCGAGGATCTTTACTATCGGCTCAACATCATGGAGATTCATATTCCTCCGCTGAGCCAACGCCCGGAGGATATTCCGCTGCTCGTCGATCATCTCATCAAGAAACACAACCCCGAACTCAACAAGAATTTTACCGGGGCCGACGACGAGGTCATTCGCACTTTGATGTCCTTGCCCTGGAAGGGCAACGTGCGCGAGCTCGACAACGTCATCGAGCACACGATGATTTTGGCGGAAGGCGATAGGATCCTTCTTGACGACCTGCCGGTTTCCATCGTGGCGATCGGCCAGGCCAATCCCGCGTTCACTTACAATCTAAAAGACGCGCTCCGGCAATATGAAAAGCAACATATCATTCGAGTCTTGGATCAAGTGGGACAAGACCGCAGGGAGGCGGCAAAACTGCTGGACATCAGCCTCTCGTCGCTTTACCGAAAAATCGAAGAACTGGGCATTCCCTGATTCGTCCGCTCCGCCGCTCCCATGGCCCGGGCTCCAGCCCGTGCCATCCGTTCTATTTTCTGACAATCACTAATAGCTTCTTTCCGTAGCCTGGGAAACCGAGCGCCGCTTTTGATTGCATTTTCACCGGTGGCATCGCTATTGCGTGGAAGTCCCCAGAAGAGCATCCGGATGAAGGATCGTGAGGCTGTGCTTCGCGGCGGTATGGAATCGGAACCTCAAGAATCGCTCGTGGCGGCAATGAAGGAGGCGCGATTCTATCCGAAACCGCCCGAGGAAGTCACGCACAAAGAAACCCATATCTCCCATCTCTTTTTCGCCGGGGAGCTTGTCTACAAAATAAAGAAAGCGGTTCGTTTCCCCTTTCTCGACTATTCCACGCTGGCGAGGCGGCGGTTCTTTCTCAACGAAGAGCTGCGGCTCAATCGGCGCTTGGCGCCTTCGGTCTATCTGGGCGTGATGCCCATTTCCTATGACGAGGCGGGATGGCGACTCGGAGGGTGGACGGAACCGGCGGAGTATACTCTGGTCATGCGCCGGCTACCGGAAAAACGCATGCTGCCGTTTCTGCTCGAAACCCATCAGGTCACGCCCGAGATGATGGGCGAGTTGGCGCAGGTCGTCGCCAACTTCCATGCCGGCGCCGAAGGAGCCAAAGGCATAGAGTTGTCGCGCTGGCCGGCGACGGTGGCGGCGCAATGGAAAGAGAATCTGAACGAGGTCGAGCCGCTCGCCGGCGTTTCCATCGATTCCGAAAGCCTCTCGGCGATCGCCGACTTCGGCGCGAAGTTTCTCGATAGCCAGACGGAACTTTTGAGGCGGCGCGCGCAAGGCGGCTGGATTCGCGATGTCCACGGCGATCTTCACTGCGATCACGTTTGCTTCGCGCCCGAGGGCATCCAAATCTTCGACTGCATCGAGTTCAATCCGAAGCGGCGTTTCGGCGATCTAGCCGCCGAAGTCGCTTTCCTGCTCATGGATCTATCGGTGCGCGGCGCGGAGTCCATGGCCACGCCGTTTCTGCGCCGCTATAGGGAATTGATCGACGATCCCGAGCTTCCCTCGATATTGCCGTTTTACCAATGTTACCGGGCTCTGGTGCGGGGCAAAGTCCAGGCGCTGCGTCCGGAGGGAGCGGCGGCGGCCGCGCGTTATTTTCAGTATGCGGCCCGTCTGACATGGCAACCGCTTCAGCCCTTTGTCGTGATCCTCTGCGGTTTGACGGGAAGCGGAAAATCGACGCTGGCGGGCGAGTTGGGACGGCGCTTGGGCCTGCGGGTGATCAATTCCGATATCGTGCGAAAGAAGATGGTGAATACGTCAGCCCACAAGATCGTGCCGTTGAACCAGGGAATTTACACGCCGGCGATCACCGAAAGGACCTACGCCAGAATGGCGCACGAAGCCGAAAAGGAGATTCTCGCCGGCAACGGGGTGATCCTTGACGCGACCTATGGCCAACGCGCCAACCGAGAAAAGCTCGTTCGTCTGGTGGAGAAGCATGGCGTGCCCTGGTCGCTGATCCATTGTTTCGCCTCGGACGAGATCATCCAACAACGTCTCACCCAAAGAGCGGCGCAGGGGACGGATATTTCCGATGGCCGGTGGGAAATTTATGTCGAGCAAAAAAGACTCTGCGAGCCGATTTCCGAGATTTCATCCGAAGCCCGCCTTGAGCTCAATACCGAAGCATCTCTGGATCAGTTAGCTCGCTCGTGCGAAAGATTTCTCCGGTCGCGCCTCGGGCCGGAGCGCGGTTAAAGAAGGGGGACAGTCCCCCTTCCGTGGTTCGGCGGGCTCACCACGTCCCGAGCTTGTCGAGGGGCGGAAAGGCGACTGTCCCCTTTTGGTTGCGGCTATGCCGCGGGACCTTCGAGGTGAAAAAAAAGAGGGGATAGTGCCTGATGATCTATACCAATGCTTGACGCTCCTCGTTTCCGAAGTTAACGGTCTGCAATCTCGCAAATCTGCGACGGTCGCCTGATCCGTTTCGCACTGGTAAGAAATAAGCGCCTGTCCGGCGCAAAAAAATCAACGAGATGCGCTGGCATTCGAGTTGCGGGATCCTTCCGCTTAGGATATTTCTTTGGCAATGAGACATGGGTCGTGCCCAGGCTGATCCAGGATGAGGAGGTAACCATGTACACAAAGATGCTGATACCTTTGGACGGTTCGAGGACCGCGGAGAAAGTCTTGCCATTCGCTCGCGCTCTGGCACAGACGCTCAAGATTCCGATCGAGCTCTTAGGGGTCGTCGACATCAGTGTCATGGTTGCCCATATTGCCGCTGATAAGGCGCGCTATCTCGACACTTTGATCGCCCAAGGGGAGCGCAGCAGCGGAGTCTATTTAAAGGAGATTGCCGACCGGTTGCCCGGTCTAAGCGTCACCTGCACGGTCGAGCGAGGAAGACCCGCCGAAGCGATCATCGAAAGAGCCGCGGCGGACAAGGGCACGCTGATCACGATGGCGACGCATGGAAGGTCCGGCATCAACCGCTGGCTTTTGGGCAGCGTCGCGGAGAAAGTATTGCGCGGGACCGCCAACCCCTTGTTTCTCGTAAGAGGTAACGAAGAAGGCACGACGGACGGCTCGGCGGCGATGAGATCTATTATCGTTCCGCTGGACGGTTCCGAACTGGCAGAGTCGGTTTTACCTACGGTCGTGGCGGTGGCGAAAATGTTGGACCTCGAAGTTGTCCTGTGCAGAGTCTATGAATTGCCGGCGTCGGCGTACTACGGAGCCGAGGATTACCTGCCCAACTACGATGCGCTCAAAGCGCAGGTGCAAGACGAGGCGCGCAGTTACCTCGATCAAAAGGCCGAAGCGTTGAAAGCGCAGGGATTGGCAAAGATCTCCTCCGTAGTATTGGAGGGATCAGGCGCGGATGAAATCATTCATTTCGCGCAAACGCACCCCGACAGTCTCGTCGCCATGTGCACACATGGCAGGTCGGGCGTTAAACGTTGGGTGCTTGGCAGCGTTACGGAAAAAGTCGTGCGTCACTCCGGCGATCCGGTTCTGGTCGTCAGAGCGCCTTAAGCCGCCGCCACGCTGTTAAAAAGCTGAACCCCTCAAACCTCGCCCTTGTTCCGACGGCGATGGGCTGAGCCCGAGCCGTAACCGCCATTTTTTACGGCGTAAAGAACCGCCGGAACGCTTTCGACTGTCGAAGAGCGTGCTTGTCATCGCGGCACGAAAAGGCGTAAAATCCTCCAAATTTAAAGCTCTTGGGGTTTAGTTTCTATAGAACAACTATGCCAACCCCGGAAGACAAAGCCAGAGAGAATATCGATCGATTACTCGCCCAAGCCGGCTGGGCGGTGCGCGATCAGAGCGATGCGAACATCCTGGCTTATCGCGGTCTCGCAATTCGAAACTTCAGTTTAAAATCGGGCCACGGTTTTGCGGATTATCTTCTGTACGTGGACGGCAGAGCCGCGGGAGTCATTGAGGCAAAAAAAGAAGGCGTAACGCTCGCCGGCGTCGAGACACAGTCCGACAAATATACGAAGGGCCTCCCGGATGGCTTGCCTGCATGGCAGAAACCGCTTCCTTTCTCTTACGAATCCACCGGCGTCGAAACCCGCTTCACCAATGGGCTCGATCCCATCCCGCGATCCCGCTCGGTTTTTAGCTTTCACAAACCGGAGACCTTCGCCGAATGGCTGGAGAGCTTGTCTGCCGAGGCCCGCAGTAGAACGTTTTTAGCTCGAATGCAGCATATGCCGCCGCTCATCGAGGCCGGGCTCTGGCCGGCGCAGATCAAGGCGGTCAAAAACCTGGAGAGATCCGTGGCAGTGAATCGTCCGCGCTCGCTGATCCAGATGGCCACTGGCAGCGGGAAGACGTTTACCGCGATCACTTTCATCTACCGGCTCATCAAATTCGCTGGGGCAAAGCGCGTCCTTTTTCTCGTCGATCGCGGCAACCTGGGCCGCCAGACCCTCAAAGAGTTCCAGCAGTACGTCTCGCCTTACAACAACTTCAAATTCAGCGAGGAGTATATCGTTCAGCGCCTGACCTCCAAGACTCTCGACACCACCGCCCGCGTCTGCATCAGCACCATCCAGCGCCTCTACTCGATGCTCAAAGGTCAGGACCTTGTCGAAGAGGACGAAGAGCAATCGATCGAAGGTCTGGAGAGGGTATTCAAGGAAGTCCCGCCCATCGAGTACAACCCGGCCATTCCCATCGAGACCTTCGACATTATCGTGACCGACGAATGCCACCGCTCCATCTACCATCTCTGGCGCCAGGTGCTGGAATACTTCGACGCCTACATCATCGGCCTTACCGCCACGCCCAACAAGCAAACCTTCGGCTTCTTCGACCAGAACCTGGTGATGGAATACGGCCACGA
>JACPFE010000592.1 GCA_016183145.1 Deltaproteobacteria bacterium
GAGCGCCATCGGCGTCCAGTCCATATCACCGTTGAATATGATTTGGTCGCCGTCACGCACAATCTTCGCTGCTTGCTCCAGAGACACTAACTTCTCCCGCATAGCCCCTCCTGAGTCTGCAGATCATGAGCCTCGGCATCGGCTTTATCCGGGCTCCTTTCTTGGCTTGAGACAATAGTCCCGCAACGCAAACGGGTCAACTCAACGCGGGTTCTGCAGATAAAGCCAAGGCCTGTGGCGAGCGGGATGTAAGCCTGGAGTAGCGAAGACACTCAGCAAGAGTTCCGTTCGGTCGCAAAGTTCCAATCGTTTAGGGACATGGAAACGCCGTATTTCATGGTTCCAGAGTGCCAAGGAGCAAGCGAACGAACGGTACTATATAGTTGCTACGATACGAACTGATTAGTAACTCAGAAAACAGACTGGTCCCGTACCTTATCTTCGAGGCCGACAGTATTCGATAGGTGGCGTTATGCTTTCTCAATTCGACTCGCCCCGTACGCAGCATAGACAGATCCAGCTTCTAAGCCGTTGACACTAAACTGACCCAGCAACAGATGGCTGTCTAATATTGGACAACGTTGTCCTTTTTTTTGAGCCTTCAAATATTCGTTCCAATTTCTTCACTCGCATCGGTCATAAAAACAAAAAAAGCCGGCCTCTCGGGGGGCAGTCCCGCACCGAGAGGCTGGCTCCAAATTGTTTCGCTTACGGACCCAGAAGAATACTTCTGGTTCAGTGGAGGGTGGTTTTACACCCAAGCTCTCGCTATGTCAATCGAAAGACTTACAGAAAAGGGGACAGGCTGGTTTGTCTCGTTGCGATCGCACTTGGCGCTGCGAGAGAGCCTGCCGAGACCGAGAATCCCACGCGCAGTTGGTAGGATGGGTTGAGTTCTGACGAAACCCATCCTACGTCGCTTGGACAAAGCGCGGAGGGAATTGGGGGATCACAAAGTAATTTCGAGTTACAGGTTTTCAGTGTCGGGTTTTCGGACTCAAAGGTAAATGGCAGTCGCTGGCGATAACTAGCCTGATGAAACTGCTGCGTCCAATCTGATTCCCCTCCCTATCCTCCCCCTCGACGGGGGAGGACAAAGGTGGGGGTGTCAATTGTGACTGCCTGGTCAGATGTAGCGCACCCCCATCTTAATCTTCCCCCGTCAAAGGGGGAAAAAAAAGTCGGTTTCAACGCAGAGATCTCGGCCATGCAGAGATGAACTTGAAACACTGAACTCGGAACTCGAAACAAATCAAATCAGCGGATCGATAATTACCTTGATCGAGTCCTGCCCGCTCGCCGTCAATTGAAAGCCCACTCCCGTCTCGGCCAGAGGCAAACGGTGCGTGACCATCTCGGCGACGCGCACGCGCTGGGTCTGGATCAATTCGATGGATTGCGCGAGATCCTCCCCGCTGCCTGCGTAGGAAGTCACCAGCGAAATCTCATCGCGCCAGAAATCGAAGAGCGGGATCGGCACATCGACCCCTGCGGCGGTCGGAGCGAAGAATAAAAGCGTGCCGCCGCGATCGATGGACTTAACGGCCTGCTGGATCGCCGGCATCGCTCCCGTGCAGACGATCACCAAATCGGCCAACCGACCGTCGTTTAAATCGCGCAACCGCGCAGGCACATCTTCCGTCCCGTGGATCGTCGCATCGGCGCCGAACCGGCGGGCGGCGTTCAGCCGGAATTCGCTAATGTCGGTTGCCATGATGCGAGCCGCGCCGCTGGATTTGGCGAGCTGAATATGAAGCAAACCGGAGATGCCGCTGCCGATGACGAGAACGGATTGGCCTGCGGTCATGCGCGCGAAGCGCTGCGCGCGCACCACGCAGGCCAGGGGTTCGATAAACGAGCCTTCGTCGAATGTCACCTCGTCCGGCAATCGATGGGTGCCTAACTCGACGTTGATCTTGGGCACGCGGATGTACTCAGCGAAACCGCCCGGCTCGAAGTGGGTCGTGCGCAACATGTCGCAGACCGATTGATGCCCGGCCAGGCAATAGCGGCATGTGCCGCAGGGCACATGGTGCGAGGCGAAAACTCGATCGCCGACGCGAAAGTTCTCGACCCCTTCGCCCACTTCAACAACTTCCCCGGTAATCTCGTGGCCCAACACCAGCGGCGCTTTTTTGATCCGATACCACTCCATCAAGTCGCTGCCGCAGATGCCGCTCGCGCGTATGCGCACGAGCAACTCACCGGCACCGATCTTCGGAACAGCAACCTGCTCAAGCCGCACGTCGCGGTTGTTATAATACACCGCCACATTCATCGTGGTGGGGTTCGTTGTAGCGCTCACGAGATAGCACTCGGGATCAACAAAGAGCCGCGTTTAACTCAACCTGCCGCACGTTTCTGCTTCGCACCTTTACTGCTCTCGTAAATTTTATAGGCTTCCTTCACGGAAACATTTTCGTGTACGATAGCGCGGACGGCCTGTATCATGCCCACCGGACAGTCGGACTGAAAAATATTCCGTCCCATATCGACGCCGACAGCGCCGTGGGTGACGGCATTATGCGCCAGCTCCAGCGCTTCCATCTCCGGCGTCTTCTTGCCGCCCGCGATGATAACCGGGATCGGGCAGCTCTCGATGAGTTGTTCGAAGTCGTCGCAGTAGTAGGTCTTGACGATATGGGCACCCAACTCGGCGGCGATGCGGCAAGAGAGTCCGAGATAGCGGACGTCCCGCGCCATGTCTTTGCCGACCGCGGTCACCGCGAGTACGGGGATGCCGTATTTCTCGCCTTCGTCGACGAGCTTAGCTAGACTGACCAACGTTTCCTTTTCGAAATCCGAGCCGACGAAGATCGATAGCGCCATGGCGGAAACGTTCAAACGAATGCAGTCATCGATGGACACCGTGATGTCTTCGTTGGAAAGCTCTTTAAGGATGCTGGTGCCGCCGGAAACTCGTAGCACCACCGGCTTGTCCGCCTTCGGGTCGACGGAAGTGCGCAGCACGCCGCGCGTCAGCATGATCGAATCGGCGTAGGGCATGAGCGGTTCGATGGTTTTACGCGGCTCTTCCAAGCCGCTTGTCGGGCCGAGAAAGTAGCCGTGATCCACGGCGAGCATGACGGCCCGGCCGTCCTCCGGTTTGATAATTCGCGCTAAACGATTGGCCATTCCCCAATGCATCGACATTTTATCCTCCTTGTTTCTGGCGTCGAGGTCAGCAGAATCTATCACAAAAGCGCCTTTGAATCTAAACGGCTACGCCGCTTGCGCTGATTTGCCGGGCAACGGCCAAAGGTAACGCGCACCGAGGGCCGAGAGAATCATCCCGCCGCCGGCAAGGGTCGCTAATGACGGGATTTCGCCCACGGTCAGAGCGACCCACAGGGGGTTGAGCACCGGCTCGACCAGGGCGATCAGCGATGCCTCCTGAAGCGGCACGGTTTGCAGTCCTTTGGAGAATAGGAAGTAGGGCACACCCAATTGCACCGCTCCCATCACCGCAATGATTCCCAGCTGCGTTGAAGTCAGGTCGAGCTGGGACTTGACGACGAGCAAAAGCAACAGCGCGCACACAACGTTGTTGATCAACGTAAGGTAAACCGGACTCACCGCTTGCGTACTTCGCAGGTTGACCATGTACACCGCGAAGAGCACGCCGCTCAAGAGAGCCAGCAGCACACCCGCCATTTCCGGCTGGCCGGCGCTGTCCAAGGAGATGATGGCCACGCCGATCATACTCACCGCCAGGGCAAACCCGTTTAGTTTGGAAATCTTTTCACCGAGCACGAGCCTGGAAAAAAGGAAGACGAAAAGGGGCGCGGTGTACTGCAAGACGATGGCGTTCGCCGCAGTTGTCAACTTGTTGGCGGAAACAAATGCGCTAATCGCCGCGGTATAACTCATGACGGAGATTAGAATCGGCCGGTCAAACCGCCAATCATTTCCCCGCAAGAACGGAATGAAAATCAATGCCGCGAAAAGGCTTCGGTAAAAGACGATCGTTAGAGGAGGGAGATCGAGAAACTTGATGAAGACCCCGGCCAGGCTCCAGAGAAACGCCGCGGCGACAATCAGCAGCCGGCCGCCAGCGGCGTCTCGAACGCCGGAGAAAGTTGATGCTGGAACTGACATAGAACCGTGGCCGCTGGAATCGAGAATGCCCACATGTCGCTTATGGCGGAAATCGCTGACGAACGGCCGTCGCGACGATGACCGCACCGTCGGGGATTGGAAAAATTCGGAAGCGCCCGCGTGAGCTTGAAACTAATCAACCCTCATCTCGAAGGCGACGGGTTTCAATTCTCGTCGGCTCGAAACCGACAAGAAACGTTCCCTCTCCACCACGTCTTCGTGGGGGAGAGGGTTAGGGTGAGGGGGCAACACATGCGAACCCTCACCCTGCCCTCTCCCGCAAAGCGGGCGAGGGTAATCTCGCTTGTCTCCCTTGGAGACATCGCGCAACATACTTCCCCTGAAGCATGGCCTGAGCAGCGTCGAAGAGGCGAGGGATTTTAACCATCCCCGAGAGAGGCATTAATCTTCAGCCACGACAGAGACTTTGAGCGGCATCGTTAGCTCCGCAGCCAACCGGATCGGCACTTCGTAGTCGCCCACGGACTTGATCGGCGCTTCGAGGTGGATCTTGCGCCGATCGACGTTGAGGCCTTTGGCTTTTAGCGCCTTCTCGATCTGGATGGTGGTCACCGAGCCGAAGAGTTTACCTTCTTCGCCGACCTTCATCGGAATCACCAAGGACACGCCCGCCAATTGATCGCCCACCACCTGCGCATGCCGCGTGACCTTCTGCTTCTGATCGGCGACGATTTTCTTCTGATGTTCGAAAGTCTTGAGATTCTTTTTGTTGGCCATCAACACCATGCCGCGCGGCAGCAGATAATTGCGCGCATAGCCGTCGCGCACGCGCACGACTTCGCCGATCTTACCCAGGGTCGCAATGTCTTCTTTCAGAATGACTTCCATAGGCCCTCCGTTTTACGCTGCTTGGCTCGGCGTGAGATTGTTCTTGCCCAACCGGCGGAAGTCGCCCCACAAGTCAAAGAGCCCTAACCCCGCCACCACCAGCGTAAAGATTTGCTGAAATACAATCAGTATGTAGGTCAAGCCGCGTAGAAACCGCGGCACGTTATTCTTATGGAAAAAATATGCGACCACAGCTAACCCTTGGGCAAAATAGCAAGCACCCAGGATCAAAAGAACATTAATCGCAAACAGCTGGGCGAACTCCATGCCCGGAATGAACAGGACAAAGCCACATACGATGAGAGCCCAAACCAACGACTCCGGCCCTTTCCATTCCCGCAAGTTCTCCACAGCCAGCCAGTGCGCTCGCCGCTCGGCAAAGCGCCGGCAAAGCAGCAGGACATTGACCAAGACGACAAACGCAAGGCTCATGAATATCAATGCCGGTAAAAGCCGCAGTGTCATATCAATGAGTTGCGGCGCCCTTTCCATAAATAGATCCAGGCCGTCACGGGGAAAACCTATTTTTTCGTGGATTCGCAACGCCAACATGAATTGATGATTCAGGCTTTCGCGAAAATCGTCGACCATCGCCGTCCATGAGCCAAATAAGTAAAGCAACAAAGCGCCGGTGGCGGCGAACATCGCCGCAGCCACGCCCGTGACGAGGAATTCAATCGCCCGCAGCCGCCCCAATAGCCCGAACAGCAACGCCGCCATCAGCGCCAAGACGCCGTAAAGAAGCGCCAACTCCTCGCCGGCGAAAACAAGTAACAGGAGCAGCGCAGCCAGCAGCACTCCGATTCCCCAAGCCGTTCCATATCTAAGGCCAAATCCCAACACCGGTTGGGCGACAAGCGGCAACAGGATAATCGCCGCGAACGGCGCGCTGACGCCGCCCATGAACAAAACCACCGTGGACGCCAGGGCCAGGAAAAATCTGCTGATGACTTCTAGCCGCCGCATAGGAAACGAGACAAAACGATTTTAGTTATTCGCCGTGGTAAATGGAAGCAGTGCCACACTGCGCGCCCTCTTGATGGCCGTCGTGAGCAATCGTTGATGGCGGGCGCAATTGCCCGTAATACGGCTTGGTGTCATCTTACCGCGCTCGGTAACGAACTGCGAGAGGGTCTTGATGTCCTTGTAATCGATTGTTAGCGTCTTATCGGCGCAGAAACGACACACTTTGCGCCGGAACATGGGCCTGCGACGCTGCGCTCCCTTATCGTCGTCGGACCGTTCCCGATAAGGTCTCGGGCCTATTTCCCTTTGTGCCATAGGAATAACACCATCTCTTTCTCCAAACTATGCCGCTCCAGAGTTATTCAAATATGCCGGTCTTTGCGCGGATACTCGCTCCGTTATGCCCCAGGTTCCGGCTTTCCGGCCTCCTCCTCCACATGGACACCCGAAGCGGTCGAGCCGGCCGACGGCTCCTCTTCTTCCACGCGCACGGTGAGATATCGCAGGACATCGTCGGTAAGCTTTAGGTTTCGTTCCAATTCTTCGACGGCGTGCGCCGGCGATTGATACTGGAGCAAGACGTAGAAACCTTTACTTTGCTTCTCGATGCGATAGGCAAGGTCGCGCAGACCCCATTCATCGACATGGGACACGCTGCCATTTTGTCCTTCGACAACCTTCTTAAACCTATCGATCAACTCTTTTATCCTCGTTCCCTTTTCCGGGTGAACGACGAACAGCGTCTCATATTGTGACACGGCTTTTTATCCTCCACGGGAAGCTGTTTTCTCTACCATAGTGTCGGCGCATTTACAACGAAACGTTGAGCCGCACGGGCACGCCCGTGGGGCGAAATCCTGAGCAAGAGCCCCCGGCCAAGGCGGGGCTCGAGTCGAAGGGTCGAACGGTCACGGCGCGCGGTTAAATCGCTCCATAGCCCGTTGGCTCCCCTCGCACAACAAAGACATGACTGCTTCGGCGGCCTTGGCGATCACCCCGCCCAGTGCGGCGGTCTCTCCAGCATTGAACGGCTGCAACACGTAGTCAACCGGATCGACTCCTTGCGGAGGCCGCCCAATGCCGACCCGGACACGATAAAACGAAGCCCCGGCCAACTCCTCCATGATGGAAAGCACGCCACGATGGCCCCCGGCACTGCCTTTGGGACGAATGCGGATGCGCCCGAATGGTAAATCCAGATCGTCATAAACGACCACCACGTCGTTCGCAGTGGCGTGAAACCTACGCAGCAGTTCTTTGACCGGTTCCCCGCTGCGATTCATGTAGGTTTGCGGTTTGACCAATAAGAATTTTTGGCCCTGGTTCGACCACTCCCCGACCGACGCGCCGCAAAGTTTCCGTTTGACGGCGACGTTGTCTTGTCTGGCAATATAATCGACGATCAAGAAACCCAGGTTATGGCGCGTCCGCTCGTACTTTTTCCCAGGATTGCCGAGGCCGACGACCAGTTTCACCGATCAATTCCCGACGGCTCCGGCCGTGCCGCCAATTAAGATTCGCTCTCTTTCGTTTCCTCCGGCGCCGCCGGGGCAACCGCCACCGCCTCAACCGGAGCCGCGGTCGGCGTCGGGGCCTCTTCAACCGTCGGCGGCACCACGGCCACCAACGCTAAGTTGGACTCGTAAATCGCCTTGATACCCTCCGGCATCGTCAGGTCTTCGATATGCGCCGAATCGCCAATGTCCAAGTCGCTGACTTCGACGTTGAAAAAATCGGGGATATCCAAGGGCAAACATTCGACCTCGATTTCGCGCACAATCGGCTGAAGAATACCACCGCGAACCACCCCGACCGCTTTACCGACGAAATGCAGCGGCACCTGGACCCTGATCTTGGCGGTGAGATCCACCTCGTAAAGATCCGCATGAACCACTTCACCGGTGATCGGATGAAATTGCATCTCTTTCACCAAGGCAACCTTATCAACCAGAGAAGTGGCGTCCGACTTTAACCGCACCAAGTGCGAACCTTCGAGTCCGGCGACGCGGCTGGAGAACTCTTTCTTGTTGAGTTCCAGAGCGATCGTCTGGGTCTTCGGCCCATAAAGAACGCCGGGAATTTTTCCGCTGCGCCTGAGCCTACGGGCTTTTTGCTTGCTGCCCGGATCGCGCGCGTCCACTTGTATTTCAAGGGTTTCCAAGGGGTGTTACCTCCTCATACGACGGTGGCAAACAATTTTTTCAGACAAATAACGAACTGATCGATTCTTCCTCATGGGTGCGCCGAACCGCTTCGCCGATCAGATGAGCCACGGACAATACTTTGATCTTGTCGCACCGTTTCGCCTCGGGCGCCAGAGGGATGGTATTGGTGACGATCAATTCTTCCAACGCGGATTCGTCAATCCGCTCGATCGCCGGACCCGACAACACAGGATGTGTGCAACAACCGAGGATTCTCTTGGCGCCTTCCTTTTTTAAGGCATCGGCCGCCATCGTGAGCGTTCCCGCCGTATCGATCATATCGTCCAGCAACACTGCGATCTGATCCTTGACCTCGCCGATAATATTCATTTCCGCGACCACGTTGGGTCCCACCCGGCGCTTATCGATGATCGCCAACGATGCATCCAAGCGCGTCGCGATCGCCCGCGCCCGCTCGACGCCGCCCGCGTCCGGGGAAACGATGGTAACTTCATTGTGGTTGAGCCGTTTTTTGAGATACTGGAGCAGCACGGGAGTGGCGTACAAGTTATCAACCGGGATGTCAAAAAAACCCTGGATCTGGCCCGAGTGAAGATCCATCGTCAACATGCGCGAGGCCCCGGCGGTGGTTATAAGGTCGGCAATCAACTTCGCGCTGATCGGGACCCGCGGAATCACCTTTCGATCCTGCCGGGCATAACCGTAGTAGGGAATGACCGCGGTGATACGCTTTGCCGACGCCCGCTTGAAGGCATCCAACATCAGTAGCAGCTCCATCAGGTTGTCGTTTCCCGGAGCGGACGTGGATTGGAGCACGAAAACGTCCGCGCCACGGACATTCTCTTTGATCTCGACTTTGCTTTCCCCGTCGCTGAACGTCTCTACCACTGCCTCTCCCAGCGGCACTTCTAGGTATGCGCTGATTTCCTTCGCCAGCGGAGGGTTGGAGTTGCCGGCGAAGATCTTTAGCTCTGGCTCGTGCTGATTCATGGTTGATAATCGAATTCTTTCGTTAACGATCAATGCGCTCCGCAAAAATAAGGGGCGCCGTTCGATGGCGAAC